>NZ_JBWKYN010000078.1:0-26105 GCF_059423785.1 Arcicella sp. GW458-12-2-14-TSB2
TAAATCTATATCTTTAAAATAATCTTTTCCCATATCACAAAGATAAGATTTTCAAATTAGCCTGACGGCTATGGTGTTTTCACCAACAAAAAATGCGACAGCAACGCATCTTTTGATTTAAAGTAAATTGATAAATACTAAATTACGAGTTGCTGGCGCACGTATTGTTGGTGAAAAATACCAACAATGGCAAAAAAGGTCATAATCTAAAACTACTATAATGAAAAAGCAATTAATTCTATCTGGACTTTTAGTACTCACTTTATTCATTGGACTTTATGCTAAAAGAAAAATTCACGACCCTAAATTTCAACTTGGCAACGTAAAAAATCTGACTAATAACGGCGAAATCAAAAATGGAGATATAATTTTTCAAACTTCATTATCCACACAAAGTAAAGCGATTCAGCTAGCCACTAAATCTAAATATTCTCATTGTGGACTTATCTATAAAGAAGGTAATAGTTTTTTTGTATTTGAAGCCGTTCAGCCAGTAAAACGAACACCTCTAGCTCAGTGGATTGCACGCGGAAAGGGTGGACATTATGTAATTAAACGCTTAAAAAATGCTAACCATATTTTGACCGCAGAGGTCTTAAATAAAATGAAACAAGTTGGAAATTCTTTTCAGGGCAAAAATTACGATTTGACCTTTGAATGGAGTGATGATAAAATTTATTGTTCAGAACTAATTTGGAAAGTCTATCAACGTGCAACAGGTATTGAAATAGGCAAACTTGAAACCTTGAAAGACTTTGATTTGGAAAACGAAATAGTTAAGAAAAAAATGAAAGAACGTTATGGAAATAATATTCCAATGAATGAAATTGTAATATCACCAGCAGCAATTTATGAGAGCGAATTATTGACTACTATTAAAAGTAATTAAAAGGGATTGACCCTACATTTGACATAGAGCCAAAAAATATGACTACCCTCAAACATAAAAAAACCACGTAAGATTATCCTAACGTGGTTTATAACTTCCCTGAAAATTTATATTAACTAATTATTTTCTTTAAATTACCAAAGCTTGTACCAAGGTTATTGATCGGCGATGGAGCACCATCTTGTTCTACAAAAAGGTGTTTTACACCAGCAGTGTCTGCTGCGGCAAAAATGGCTTTGAAATCCACAATTCCTGTACCTACTTCAACAGGCAATAATGTTTCTTTGTTTAAATCTTTTACGTGAAATAATGGGAAACGACCTGGGTGTTTAGCAAATAATGCTGGAATATTTACACCCGCTTTGGTTGCCCAAGCCAAATCCAATTCAAATTTTAATAAATCAGCACTGATTTGTGAAGTGAATATATCAAATGGTAATTGTCCATCTACTTTTTCAAATTCTGCGGTATGATTATGAAATACAAAAGTCAGTCCTGCTTTTTTACAAGCCTCTCCTGCCTTTTGAAGTATCTCTAGCGACGATTTTATATCTTCTGAAGTCTTCACAGGAATACTAGCACATACTAAATACTTTGCACCACCTTCTGCTACTTCATCTACTACCTGCTGTGTATCGTTCATCAACGATTTCATCGGAGGCATCTTGTTTAACATTTCAGCATTAGGGTTTGCAGCAGCTCCTGGCTTAGGTGCTGGCATTCTGAAAGGTGCACCCATAATATGGTGTGCTTGCCATGTCATTCCTAAATCGCTTACTACTTTAGCAAACTCTTTTGGCTTCATACCATAGTAACCGCCCTTCATACTAAAAGCAGACTCTATTTCTTTGTAGCCAATATCCGCAATTTGCTTTAATGTCCCTGTTACATTCTTATCAATTATCGACATCGTGGTAAACAACTGCACACCAAAATTCTTAGGCGTAATTTTATGTCCGAACGCATCGGCCAAATTTGGCAAAAGCATCCCTCCAAGGGCTAAAGCTCCTGTATTTTTCAGAAAGTCTCTTCTATTTTGCATAGTCGTTGTTGTAGGTAATGTAACGGTTTGTTTAAATGCGTTTATTAATTTATTTATAAAAATGATATTGGATAATAAAGAGTATTTACAGAAGCAAAATTGACATCGCCTGCCATAAGGCAGGCCTTAGTCGAAATTTATAGTTGTACTTTTTTTCTTTTATGAGCAAACAACCAAGGTAATAAATCGGGTTCTTGAAATACATTATCCCAACTATTATGCTTTACGTTTGGGTATTCAGTATACTTTACATCAATCTTGAGTTGCTTTAATTTTTCAACCATTTTACGAGAATTATTCACATCTACTACTTGGTCAGCATCACCATGAAAAACCCAGAAAGAAGTTCTTTTTACTGATTTATCATACTTCTCTACATCACCTCCTCCACATATCGGAATGGCTGCTGCAAATACTTTTGGATAGCGATATACTGTCTCGAAGGTCCCCATTCCACCCATCGAGAGTCCAATGATGTATAACCGAGATTTATCCACACTTTCGTCCTGACAAATCTGTTTTACAATATCCATGAAGCTAAGCATTGGGGTAGTGGGCTGGTTATGATAATCAAAACCAAGCGTGATGGGAGAAGTACTTCTGTCAACTTTTACAGAAGCCCAGTAATTATCAGTAGGACATTGGGGCGCAATTACGATACATGGGAAGTTTTCCCTATTTTCATCTTTTAAAAACAATTTGGCGCCGTGTGTCAATTGTTTTTCATTATCATTGCCGCGTTCGCCAGCACCATGAAGAAAGAGTATCAAAGGGTACTTTTTACTTTTATTGTAGTCTTTAGGATATAGTATGCGATAGGGCAATTTAAAGCCATCTGAACGAACATATTCTCTCTTCTCATACTTGTCGAGGTCCTGAGCAAAAACACCCGTATAACAAAGTAGTAGGAAAAAGCCTAAAAACTTTTTCATATTTATTTTTTAAGATTAAATAGTATTAAATTTATTGTATCATTGCGGTACAATAATACTTGAACCTTTTTATGTTACCAAATTTTTCTTTACATTTATCTAAAATTCGCTTAAACATCTCAAATATTTGAATTATGAGTACTAAAACTCGTGGATACGACTACCTTCCAGGCATTTCTATTGATTGTGTAATCTTCGGATTTCATGACAATCAATTAAAAATATTATTATTAAATTTCAAGAATACAGATTGGCTAGCAGTACCGGGTGGATTTATCAAAGAAAGCGAGAACTTAGAAGAAGCAGCACAAAGAATTTTAGAAGAACGAACTGGTCTAACCAATATTTATCTGGAGCAATTTTATGTTTTTGGGGATAGAGATAGGCGAGATAATGAGATGCTAAAGTCTTTGATGAAAGCTGTTGATGGGGTAGAGCTTAGTCCAGACCATTATTTAATGACTCGCTTTTTATCAATAGGTTATTATGCGCTGATAGATTTCACAAAGGCAAACCCAACACCCGATTATACTTCTGATTCATGCCAATGGTATGACATAGATACGATTCCTACATTGATTTACGACCATTCAGCGATGGTAAAAAAAGCATTAGAAACCCTTCGTTTCTTTTTGGATGAAAAACTAATTGGTTTTAATTTATTACCAGAAGTGTTTACAATGAACGACTTGCAAAATATGTACGAAACCATTTTAGATAAAAAACTCCTACGTACAAATTTCCAACGCAAAATGTTGAGTTTGGGGATTTTAGAGCGATTGGATAAAAAAATGACAGGTGCTGCCAATAAAGCGCCTTATTTGTATCGATTTGTAGGAAAAGAAAGTAATGTTTGATTCAAAACCTTTATAAAGAGAACAGGCTTGCCGTAAAACAGCAAGCCTTTCTTTTTTTCAATCAAAAACACAATTTTACATGTGTTTCAAACTGACTATGTCTAGGAAGAGATAATCATTGATTAAATCTTGATATTTTTATTCTTTGCCGAATTCACCTACAGCTCTGATTTCAATGTCTTCGCTTACTACTGCGCCTGGCATTCCACCCACACCAAAGTCAGTACGTTTGATAGTTCCTGTTAATTTAAACCCAGCAATTGGCTTTTGAGTTCTCATGTTTTTTCCAACACCATTCAATGTTAAATCAAACGTTACTGGTTTTGTAACACCTTTCAAAGTAAGGTCTCCAACTAATTTATATTTTTTAGCATCTACTTTAGTGATAGAAGTACTTTTGAAGCTAATTTTTGGAAATTTCTCAGCATCAAACATATCTGCTTTCTTCAAATGTCCATCTCTCATTTCATTATCAGTATCAACGCTACTTACGTCTGCTGAAAATTCAAAAACTGCATCAGTAAAATCTTCTTTTGATGAAGTAATGGTTGCATCAAAAGTTTTGAAGTTACCGTCAACTTCTGAAAGCATTAAGTGGGTAACAGTAAAGCCTACTTTAGAGTGTGCTTTGTCTACATTCCACTTTTGTGCAAATGATGATGATACTGAAACAACTAGTGTTGTAATTAAGATTGCGATTTTTTTCATTGTTTTAGATTAATTAGATAAGATTAAATGTTTGATTTTACAAATTTCATACTTAATTATTAGATTCTCCACCTTTTACATCATCATTTTTCACAGATTTCGATTTTTTCTGTTCAACGAATTTCATATTTCCAATCTTATAAGAGAATGTCAATTTTATGTTTTGGTTATAAATATTATTAACACTTTTCTGATTAAACTGAGCCGTATTCAGCGTTGATGTCATCGTCATACCACCAAAGAAATTCTCTGCTGCTAACCCAATACTTCCTCTTTTGTTGTTAATATCCTTTTTAACACCTAACGAATACATTCCCATTCCATTTTGTGAACCTTGTAATTGTACTTGGTTTCCACGGTAACCTCCGAATGCTTGAACGCCCCATCCATTATTTAATTGTAATTGAGATGTAATTCTTCCGCCAATTGTTAAGCCTGTATTGCTAATTGTTGAAAAACCACCTGTTGCATTTGCAACCTGACCATCTAAATAATTGTAATAGATATCAACTCCTCCACTCAATGACCATTTCGGTGTGATAAAAGTATTTCCGAAAATGTTCGCTCCAAGCGTTTGTTGTCTACCGATGTTTTGAAACGTTGTAACGATTGCTCCGGCAAGGGTATCAGATGGTGCACTGATTCTTACAATTGAATTATTTGTTTGACGACCAAATAACGATACATTCAAATATGTTCTGTTGATATTTTTACTTAAGCTTAATTCCACATTGTTAGTCACCTCTGGTTTCAAGCTAGGGTTACCAATCGTGATGTTTTGTGCATTAGAAGCATTGAAGTTAGGATTCAATTGTTGTAAGCCCGGACGTTGGATACGATTGTTATACGCTAATTTCAAGGTTGCAGTTCCTAAGCTCTTAGAGATATTGATACTTGGCACCAAATTTCCATAAGAAGGAATATTGATTGAGTTTACATTCGTTACTGCATCAATCGTTGTATATTCATAACGTGTTCCTACTTTAAAAGTGTACTTATTTTTAGTAGAATAAGTATAAGAAACATATCCCGACGAAATAGTTTGTTTATAGTTCAACAAACCCGATGGGTTTCTAGCATCTGTACTGAAACCACCTGTACTACCTGCATACAAATACTGATAATCACTATCAACTTGACGAGTAATGCTTTTTAAACCAACCTCAAACATTTGATTTTGTTTGATTGGCGTTTGATAATCCGTCTGAACAGTAATCTCACGGTTAGTATTTCCGTTGATGTTTTTCTGGCGACTTAATAATTCACTTGCACCATTCAAGATGTTAGCGTCAAAATTGTTTGTTAAATTATTCTGACTAAACTGTGTTGAAATAGACCATTCTTGTTGAGGTTTGAATGTTTTGATATAATCAACATTTATATCAACTGAATTTGATAAGTCTTTACTATCCACATCTCTGTAAGAAGTAGAAGTAAGGTTATTGTTCGAGAATAACTTTGTTACATACTCTTGATTACGATCTAAATTTCTAGTACCAAAAGCTATTGAGGAACTTATTGTTTGTGTTTTTGAAATTTCATAATCAAACCCTAAGTTGTATCTTCCAAACAAGCCATTATCTTTTGCATCAGAACTTTGTTGTGTTAGCTGAGTGACACCGTCTTTTACACTTGATTGCTCTAATGTGGTTCCTGCCTTATTATAGAACAATCTACCAAAGCCTCCTAAAGTAACACCTAATTTACCATGACGATAGCTACCGTTCAATCCTAAGTTAGAAGCTCGAAGTCCTACTCCCGAATCAAGATTAAGGGTTAAGCCTTCAATTGATGATTTTTTTGTAATGATATTAATGATACCAGCAGAACCCTCAGCATCGTATTTTGCAGATGGTGAAGTAATAACTTCTACTGTTTTGATTAAATCAGCAGGTATCATCTTCAAGGCATCAGCAATGCTACTTGCTACAATGGTTGATGGCTTGTTGTTTATCAATACTTTAATATTAGTCGTTCCTCTTAAAGATACATTACCATCTAAATCTACCGAAAGCATCGGTACTTTTTTCAAAATATCTGACGCATCCCCTCCTTTAGCCAGCATATCTTTTTCAGCATTATAAACCAGACGGTCAACTTTTTCTTCAATCATAGCTTTTTCAGCTGTTACTGTTACGCCATCAAGCATTTGAGAAATAGGCGAAAGTTTGAGGATTCCTAAATCAATGTCTTTGCCTTTCTCAACTTTAATATCATTAATCGTTTTGCTTTCAAAACCAATAAACGAAATCTGCAATTTATAATCGCCCACGGCTACTTTAGTTAATGAAAACTTACCTTTATCATCAGCCATTGTTCCATCAACAGGTTTGTTGGTGGTTTTGCTGATTAAAGAGATATTAGCAAACTCAACCGCACTAGTCGCAGTCGAATCGATGATAAATCCTGAAATCTTTGAATTACCTTTTGGAGTATTGATTTCAAAACTTGGCGTGTTTTGCTGAGTCGAACGGTTTCTTCCGTTGCCATCTCCTCCTCCACCTCCGTTTGGTGGTCCTCCAAATTGTGCTAATGCGATTTCACTCGTTGTGAAAATAATGAGGATGAGGCTTAATAATTTTTTCATCGTTGTAAAATATTTTGATTATTATGAAAAAGCTTTCTTGGTCTTTATTTTAAAATTGATGTACAAAACAAAGACAATAAAATGAGATTGAAATCCGCAATAGACAATCAGGCTGAGAAAATCGACAATTGAGGCTGAGGTACCATAAGGAGGAATTGTCGGGATTTTGAGGCAAACCATCGGATAAAATAGGCGACTTATCAAATAATTGGAGCAATTGAGGTACTTCTAATCAATGTAAAGTATTTATCTAAGTTTTTTTACAGAAATTTGATTTGTACTTATACCAAATTGATTATTTTTCATTCAAATATATGCAAGCTTATATTCAACGAAACAGAATTTTACTCATCCATCTATCTTTCTGGTGGGTATATTTTTCTTTTTTTTACTATCAGGTAAGCTTTGGAAAACCTGGAGAAGAAACAGACCTAACAGAGGCTTTAGTTACTACTATACTACACATAGGTTTTATAGCAACTTTAGCTTATATTAATTACTTTATCTTTTTGCCACGCCTCATTCATAAAAAGAATCTTTTTGCCTACCTGCTAGAATTCCTTCCTGTGTTCGCCATTTTCATCACGATGTATGTGTATGTAAAAAGAGTTCAAATGGCTAATAACGAGCATATTGGGTATTTTTACAGTATAAAGTTTATCGTCCAACACTCTGTAGGAACAATATTCATTGTAATTTTTGTGGGAATGTTAAAGTTTGCAGAAGATTGGCTAGAACTAGAAGCAAAAAGGAAAGAAGTAGAAAATGAAAAACTGATGGCTGAGCTTACTTTTTTGAAAGCTCAAATCAATCCACATTTTTTGTTTAATACCCTGAATAACCTCTATTATTTGGCTTTTACCAATTCGCCCAATACTACTGAGGTAATCGCTAAGCTATCGCAAATGATGCGCTACATGATTTACGATTCAAATCATGCAAAAGTGTTATTAAGCAAAGAAATAGAATATATCGAGAACTATATTAGTCTTGAGAAGCTACGCCTGAACAACCAGATTCCGATAACTTTTGAGATTGAAGGTAATATCAGTCAAACCCAGATTGTACCTTTAATTTTGATTACTTTCTTAGAGAATGCTTTCAAGCATGGCGTGAGCAATAATTCTACGGATGCTTATATCATCGTAAAGCTATCTGTGACAAAGAACGAATTGATTTATATTGTAGAAAACAGTAAATTAAAGTCTTCAAATCACGAAAAGTCTGGTATTGGGCTAAGAAACGTAAAGAGAAGACTAGATTTAAGTTATTCCAACAAATATCAGTTAGTTGTGGAAGATACAGAAAGTGATTATAAAGTAAATTTGACGCTAAATCAGTTGTGATTGATACAGTTGAGAGTTAGTAAGTTGTGAGTTAGTGAGTTATTTCGGAAAAGTAAAATAAAATAAATCTGAACTCTTCTTTCATAAGAATGGACATTGAAATCACTAACTCACAACTCACTAACTCGCAACTCACTAAATCACAACTCACTAAATCACTCAATCTCAACTAATCATGCCTCATACTTGTATAATTGTAGAAGATGAACCTTTGGCGCGTAGTTTAATGGAAACTTACGTGAGAAAGGTACCGTATTTACAATTAGTCCAATCTTTTTCAGACCCCTTAAAAGCACTAGATTTTTTGAGGGAGAATACTGTAGATATTTTGTTCTCGGATATTCAGATGCCTGAAATTACGGGCATTACTTTATTGAAAATTTTACAGAAAAAACCTTTGATTATCCTTACAACGGCTTATTCTGAATATGCCATCGAAGGCTATGAATTAGATGTATTAGATTACCTGCTTAAGCCCATTACCTTTGAGCGATTTTTGAAGTCGGTTGAGAAGGCTTCCTTGCGATTGAATACGGCTGTACAAGCACCCGTCATG
This sequence comes from Arcicella sp. GW458-12-2-14-TSB2, assembly GCF_059423785.1. Lineage (NCBI taxonomy): Bacteria > Pseudomonadati > Bacteroidota > Cytophagia > Cytophagales > Flectobacillaceae > Arcicella > Arcicella sp. GW458-12-2-14-TSB2. The sequence continues at coordinate 8,918 of NZ_JBWKYN010000078.1, forward strand.
AAAGAAAAAGTGGTAAAAGAAGTAATCATCAATCAACAAGAAGCCACACAGGCATTTATTTTTGTGAAAGATGGTACAAAGCTTGTAAAAATTCGATTAGCAGAAATTATGTATATAGAAGGGCTGAAAGACTACGTAACGATTTATACTACCCAACAAAAAGTAGTTGCCTTACAGACTTTAAAAGCTTTAGAAGCACAATTGCCCGAAACACAATTTGTCAGAATCCACAATTCTTATATCGTAGCCCTAGAATGGATAGAATCTGTCCATCGAGAAAAAGTACAAATTGGAAAAGTCTTTTTGCCAATTAGTGATACTTATAGGAAGGCGTTTAAGGAGTTTATTGAAAGGTAATTTAGCTATGAGCTTTGAGCTATCAGCCGTGAGTTTTTTGTTTATTGACGTATAGTGATTCCTCCCAATTAAGGTCACTCCATCTCTAACGAGGGACTTAAGTCCCTCGTTAGAGATAATTCTCATTGCTCAAAGCTTACAGCTCATAGCTACCCCAAAAACTCCCTAAACCACTTCCCTGATTTTTTCACAGTTCTTTGTTGTGTTTTGAAGTCAATATGTACTAAACCGAATCTGGGTTTATAACCTTCCGTCCATTCAAAATTATCGGTGAGTGTCCAAGCCAAATAACCATTTACTTTTACACCATCTTGTTTGGCTTTCAAGATATGCTGTAAATAGTTTTGGTAGAATGCTACACGGTCGTTATCATCAATATTTCCGTCAGATAATTCATCTTTAAATGCCGCTCCGTTTTCTGTCACAATTATTTGCTTAATGTTTTTGTATTCAGCAAATTGTTTCAATATATTATACATCCCGTCAGGCGAAATCTCCCACCCCATATCTGTTACACTTTCTACGTTACGAGCTTTAGGTTTTACTTCAAGTGCTTTTAAGTAAGGTATCCAAAAAGCACCTTTTACTACCAATTTAAAATAGTTTTGCACACCAATGAAGTCGAAATCGAATTGTAATTTCTCCATATCACCCGCATGAACATACTTTTTAACCATGTTTTGAAGAAAAGGCAACTCATGTACAGGATAACCCAAGCCCAAAGTAGGTTCAAGAAATAACCTGTTTAACAAAGCATCTATACGTTTAGCGGCTTTTATATCGCTCGCGGTATTAGTATAAGGTTCAATGAACGAACATGAAAAGGTAGTACCAATTACTGCCTCAGGTACATTCTTTCGGATAATTCTTCCTCCCTCAGCTTGGCACATCGCAGCATGGTGTACTGCTGGCAAGAAGTTTCGCATACCCAATCGCCCCGGAGCATGATAGCCTGTCATGTAGCCCAAGCCTGTAAAACCTGCTGGCTCATTCAGTACCATCCAATATTTTACCTTTGAAGCAAATTCGCGCGTGACTACCTCACAATAATCCGAAAACCAGTCGATGATATCCCTGTTTGTCCATCCGCCCTTATCTTCTAAAGATTGAGGTAAATCCCAGTGGTACAAAGTAACATAAGGCTCCAAACCATTCTCAAGACAACAGTCTATTACCTGATGATAGAACTCTAACCCAGCCTGATTCACTTTGCCAATACCATGAGGCAAAATACGTGTCCAAGCCATTGAAAAACGGAATGTATTGAAATTGAGAGATTTTGCTAATAAAATATCTTCTTCAAAGCGATGATAAAAATCGCATGCGACTTTTGCATTCTGATGGTCTTTTATTTTATTCTTTTTATGAGAGAACTTATCCCAGATAGATTCTCCTTTACCATCCTTATCCCACGCACCTTCGTTTTGAAAAGAAGCCATCGCTACGCCCCAAGCAAAATCTTTCCCAAAAGCATCTTTTGAAAAAACATTTTCCTGAGATACTACAATGGTTGATGGACTAATATATTGATTATCTTGCATTTACACCTAAAATTTTGGGATGCAAAAGTAAGTATAAAATTCGTTAAAGTTATGTTAAATTTTTAGGTTAAGCTTTTATCACGCTTCATCTAACATATTGGTTCTATCTCTGACAAACGGAATAGTCAAAACCATTCTTTCTTTGTTTATATTTTATCCTCATCCTACCAAAATCACCGTTTATCAATTCCGCCAACCGACCATTCCTTTTTCTATTGAAACTATCACTCCATCTGCTAATTTTGAATCAACAATCTAACAACAAAACATCATAATCAATTAACAGACAGTGGTTTAACCTCTAAACAATCATAATTTTAACCGTATCTAAACAAATCAAAAAATGAAAACTTTTGCTCAAATTATCGCTATTGCCACTTTAACTACTTCTTCTATTTTTGCTAACCCTATCGCTGGTGAAACCAACGTAAATGCTAACAAAACGAATAACTTCGCTATCGGTATGTACCAAAGCGTGGGAACTTTAGATATGCACCTCACATTGGACAAAGTGGTGGGAAAAGCAGTTACTGTTACCATCAAAGACAAAGACGGTAAAGTAATACACAATGAAAGAATCGCAAAAAGTGCTCGTTCGTATCATGGTAAATTCGATTTACAAGCATTAAACGACGGTACTTATTCTGTAGAAATTACGGATGGGGCCGAAAAAATCACTCGTACAATCAATATTAACTCTGCTAAACCACAAGAGGTAACAAGAACTATTGTAGTTGAATAATATCAAAAACACCTATACCCGTCATTAATAATACAAAAGGCTGTCAGAAATCTGACAGCCTTTTGTATTATTAATGGGAACCTAATTCAATCGATAACCGATATGTTTCCAAGCCATTTGCTTATATTTCTCTAAAGATGGCCTTTCAAAATCTACTTCTTTCGCTTTATCATCCCAATCTCTCATCCTGATGTATAAATCAAAAAGAGGCATCTTTTCAAATATTTTTGCTTCCTCTTCTGTCATTACACCTCCTTGATACTCCAATGTCTTCTTGCTGGCTTCTGATAATTTATCATAATAGTCAGGATATTTGAAAGTCAGATACCTTTTTGCTTCTACGTGATTTCTCACGAGCAATGCTATTCTATTAGAAAAGCCATTTTTGTAAAGGAAATTTGCTCCCGCTATTTCATGCCTGATATTTCCTAAACCATTCATTTCATTTCTATTAGGAAGAAAATGCCCAATATCATGAAAGAAAGCCGCCAAGACTACTTCTTCGTCATACCCCTCCTCTTCTGCTAACATGGCAGATTGAAAGCTATGCTCAAGGATGGTCAGTGGCTCCCCAACGTATTCGTCAGCACCATTGATTTCATAAAGACCAAAGATAGAATCAAGTCTTTGACGAAGGATAGATTCAGAGATTGTCATAGGTTGATAGGTATTTTTTATTTAATTAGCCACATCGAAGCATTGATATTTTCGCCTTCTATCCCAACACCAAACTGACGAGTTAGGGCGTCTACAAGGTTTTGAGTATTTGTCGATTGTTCAGACTGTGGATATCTAAAACGTAAAGGAATTTTTGTACCATTACCAGTACCAACTCCTACTAAGAATGTTGGCACACCTGTTCTTCTCCAGTTGAAATAAGCTTCATAACCAGAGTTTTGGAAGAATGCAATATATTTCTGACTCAAGATTTGGGTTAAACCCGTAGCATTGTTTCCTGCATATTTTACCGAAGCTTGGGCTAAATAAGCAGTAGCATCAGTAATACCGTAGAACGCCATCGAAGCTTTAACGCCACGCTCGTACCAATCTTGAGCATTGCCATTAACCCAACCTTGATTGATTGCTTCTGCAATGTTGAAACACATTTCTGGGTAAGATACTAAAAATGTATTCTCGCCTGTATAAGAGCTATAATAACGAGCACGACTTTGGAATGAATATTCTCCACGACCAGCCTTAGATGACATATCTGCCAAATCCTCCCCAGAACTTGCCCCTACATAAGCTTCAACATCGGTTGCTTTCAAGCCCTTAGCTATTTGTGCTGCTGCTGGCTCTGCTACTACAAAAAGGCGTGGGTCATTATTGCTTTTCAACAAGTCGATATATGTTTTAGCCATATTCTCACGCGTAGCATTATTACCTAAGTTGTCAGGGTTACGTGGATATTTGTTGTTTACACTCCAAACATACTGTAAAGACTCTGACAAATCAGTCATTAATGGGTATTTAGTAGGGTTAGCAATGATAGCCGCAAAATCTTGTTTTACTTTCAAATCTGCATCGTCAGCTTTTTTGCTTAGGTGAATCAATACTCTTAATCTAAAAGTATTAACAGCTTTTTGCCATTTTCTTAAATCACCCGCATAATAAATATCTCCATCTAAAGATCTATCTCCTGCGACAATCAAAGCAGCTAAGTCTGTATTAGCGTCTTCTAACCACTTCAACACTTGGATGAATACATCTTTCTGCGTATCATATTTTGGTTTATCTACCTCAATTCCTTTTAAAGCATCTTTTACTGGTAAATCACCTACTCTTAAAGTCATATTTGTATAAGAGTAAGCTCTTAAAAATTTACCCAAAGCCGAATAAGGGTTTAATGCTTTTGCACCACTTTTTATGGCTTCTTCTTCTAATTTTACTACGTTTTTCAAAGTAGTAAATTGTAAAGAAGCATATTGCCAGTTATACTCATTAGTATCGTAATAAGCATAATTTGAACAGTAAAACTGGTTATTACGCATTGTACCGTTCCAAGCACCTTCATTCATACCATTCAATACACTTCTAAGAATAATAGAAGAAGGTACAGAGGTTGGTAAGTTGGGATTTTTCTCCAACAATTGGTAATCACTACAGCTTGCTAAAAGCGTAAGGATTAGAAATGAGAAAATATATTTTTTCATGAGAATTTCTTATTAAAATTTTTATTTTAAAACTTACTTTAAAAAAGTGACAGGAAAAGTAGCAAAAAACATATTGTATACTGTCGCAGAATTTTCAATACTAATACTTTCTACTTCAATACCTAAAAGCACTTCACTAATTGTTTTGTTATCTATCAGCTCTGAATCGAAATTTTGTTTTACCAACTGATTAATCTTGTCTAGGTATTGGTTATAATCAGCACTACAAACTTCTATTTGACAATAACTCTTCTCTGAACTTTCTGGTCTCCAGCAAATAATACAATGAAAAGGAACTAACATACTAATGCTTATATCAATAAAAAAATCAGCATCCTGTGTTACTCTTATTGTAATATCTAAAGACCTATGTGATAATCCATAATTACTTAAAACCATGAAATACTTTTCTACAAGACTATTCAATAATACCTGAAACTGAGGAAATTGTCTTTTTGACTCAAAATCAAAGGTTCTTCTGATTTGCTGAATAGTTTCGTGTTCTTCAAAGTCATCACTCAAAAAACCAATATCTTTTGGATATTTTTCAAGTATCTGTTTTAAGTAATCAGAAAATTCCATTTTAACTACTTGACAACTCCACTTACTTAATGAGATACTCATTAAGTAAGTGGAAGATTGTTTACTTAAAATACAATATTGATATTGATACCATAACGCTTCATCGTTGGTGTTTGTAAACCAGATGTAGCATTCAACCCTGTGAATTGGTCTAGGTCAACGCCATCATGTTTGCTATCGATAAAGTAGAATAAATTACGACCTACTAACGATACCGAAGCTTGTTTGAAGAACGTTTTTCTTAAAATAGACTGTGGTAAAGAATATCCCAATGTTACCTCACGCAATTTCGAGAACGTTTTGCTCATCAAGTTTCCTTCTGCTGTTCCATTATAACGGCTGATATAATCTTGCGCATAAGTTTTGATGGTATTTGGTGCAAATTTCAACTGATTATAGTTGGTGATTAAGCCAGTTTGTCCATCATAAGTTGGAGTACCTTCTGTAATCATTACTCCTTCACCTACATAAGATTTGATACCTTGTGCATCTAAATCACGTGCGATACCAAAAGCACCTTCAACTGTTTCGATATGACGACCGCCACGGAATGTTTGTTTACGGATATAGTCTTCGATAACACCACCTACACGACCATCAAATTGGAATGATAATGACCAGTTTTTATATTTTACTTTGTTGTTGATACCCCAAACGTAATCTGGATTAGCATATCCCACAAATGCAGCAGCATTGTTAACAATCGGACGACCACCAGCATCATTGATAATTTGTCCATCTGCTGTTCTTTGGAAAGTCTTAACAAAAACTTTATCTATTCTGTCTCCAATGTTGATAAACTGAGATTTCTCATTTCCACTTACAAAATAATCTGAAGCTAGTTTATCAATTTTAATACCATTCTCGTTATATACTTCTTGCAATGTCTCTTTGAATGTTGACCAGTTAAACATCACATCCCATGAGAAATTGTTACGTCTTAAAGGTGTTCCCTTTAAAGTAACTTCCCAACCTGTTTTCTTTGTTAAGATACCATTCACGATAGCTGAAGTATAACCTGTAGTTTGTGATAAATCACGGTTAAAAATTCTTGGACCATCGTTTGAAGTAAAGTAAGTAACATCAGCAGAGAATCTGTTTTTCAATAAGCTTACTTCTGCACCTGCTTCTATTTGCTCTGAAGTATTTGGTTTTAAAGATGGATTATTCAATTTATCAGAGAATGAAGCACCCGGAAGGATATTGTAAGACGGACTGATTCCATAACCTACAGAGTTACCGTAAGTTGGGCCATCATAAGAAGAATTATATCCTGAACCGTAACTTAATGGAGAACTAGCACCTGGTGTTGAACCAATTGTTGACTGGGTTAAACCGTCTTTTACGTTAGCATAACTTGTACGTAATTTTACAAAAGAAACAACTTCTGGAAATTTCACGTAGTCAGAAACTACTGTACTTAAACCTACTGATGGATAAAAGAATTTGTTATTTCCTTTTGGTAAAGTAGAAAGATAATCTAAACGACCAGTTGTAGATAAAGTAACTAATCCTTTATATGAAATATCTGCTGAGTAATAAGCACTTTGTACTTCCATGTCAGACAAATAACTATATGCTTTTACGGGTCTCAAAGAGTTAGCAAAAGTATAAACACCTGGCGTATTCAAATAGTCGGTAGTTACATAACTTGAATTGTATTTGAATGTACGGATGTTCCCTCCTCCCCATACTTTTACATCAAAATCGTTTGCAATTTTCTTATCAAACTTAATTAAAATGTCTGTGTTGTTTTCAAACAATGTACGTTTGTCTTCACGGTAATCGCCTTTTGCTTCTTCACGACCATACACTGTAGCAGAATAAGGGAATTTTTCTGAACGGAAAATGTCATAAGTTGTAATAGAAGTACGACCCGTAATGCTTAGATTATTATTGATTTTATAGTCTAAAGAAGCATATCCGTAAATATCATTTTTGTAATGACTTCTCAACCATTCATAAGCCACAAAGTAAGGGTTGTTATAACGCTGATATTCAGCATAAATTTGCTGGCTACCTTCTTTACCTGCCTGCCAATAATTACGCATATCGTCAACGCTCCAGTCTGCACCTCCCCAAATTACCATGTTATAAATCAATGAGTTTGGTCCATAATTTACATCTGGAATATTTGGTGTAGATTGACGGTTGTAGTTAAGGTTAGCGTCAAATGTTAATTTATTAGAGAATCTGTACTTCGTAGAAATATTGAAGTTAGCAGTATTCAATTGTGTGTTAGGGACAATACCTTTTTGATAATTATGTGATAATGAAAAACGAATATCCATTTTATCATTACTACTTGCTACCGAAATATTGTTGTTTGTTAAAACAGCATCACGTAAAAAACGTGTCAAGTTATTAGCACCACGAGCTGTCCAAGCCGTAGGAATACGTTTTCCTGTAGCTGGATCGATTGGTGAATCGTATTGAGCGATTTTTTTCTGACCAGTTGGGTCAAATTTTGGTCCCCAAATATCATAGTCACCATCGTTTGTTCCTCCCCCTCTACCATCTACGAATGAATATTGCCCGTGGTCACCTGGGCCATATAGGTCTTGTACTCTTGGTATGGTGTTGAAACCACTCTCTATCATGGTCGAAGAATTAAACTCAACCGAGAAACCACGTTTATCTTTAGTACCTTTTTTAGTAGTAATTATAATAGCACCATTTTTTCCTCTGAAACCATAAAGAGCAGCAGCGTTAGCTCCTTTCAATACTGAATATGTTTCGATATCGTCAGCAGAAATATTCCATGTATCTGAGTTGATAGGTACACCATCTACAACATATAAAATATCTGTGTTACCTCTTAACACAACATTCGGGCGACCTAATAACTCAGCCGATGGACCAACCGTCAAACCTGCTACTTTACCTGTTAATGAGTTGATAGAGTTTGGCTCACGTGCTTTCGTTAAATCCGCACCTTGTACAGTTTGGATAGCATTCGTCAAACTTCTTTTTTCTTTAGAAATCCCTAGCGCCGTTACTACTACCTCTTCAATCTGTTTAGTATCTGCTAAAAGGTTTACATTAATGACTGATTTTGTACCAACTACTACCTCTTGGTTTGAATAACCAACAAATGTAAATTGTAAAGTAGCAGAAGCTGGAGTAGCAATTTTATAAGTACCATCAGCATTAGTCGTTGTTCCTCTGCCAGAACCTTTAATTCTTATCGATACTCCTGCAATAGGAGTGTTGTCTGCAGCGTCAGTCACTTTACCCGTAACAGTGCGTTCTTGGGCATTAGTAACGAACGACAAGAAAAGAAACATTACAGCCATGAACATCATGTTCGCAGACAATGTAATATTCCTTTTGAATCCAATTCGTAAAATGTTTTTCATGTGGATGTGAGTAAGGTTTTTAATTCCTCGCAAAAGTAAAACCTTGTTTTAACCACAACTTTAGGATAGCGTTATCAATCCATGAAGAATAAAGAGCAATCAACACTCATTATCGTGAGTATTGTTAGGGGAATATTAGGGGAAGGTAAAAAAGAGCCAAATTGATGGTTAGAGCCTACGCCAGCATCCTTTGGAGACTCATATCATGGAAGAGTTTGGTGAAATGAAGGATAAAATTTTCGTCTTTTAATAGTAAAACCCATGAAAGGCGGAAATTTTATCCTTGTTATAGTATAAGACTAATGCTGACGTTCGTAACCCATTAAAGCTACCTCTTGTCCCATTTCAAGATATTCTTCTTTTTGTTGCGGAGCCCACGTGCCTAAGCCATCTACATAACGATTATACATACAAAATGCCGCTGCTATTAAAACTGTATCATGAATTTCACGGTCAGTTGCGTTATGTTCGCGTGCTTTAGCAATATCTTCTGGCAATACGTTTTTCCCTCCTATTTGAACTTTGGTCGCGATATCTAACAAGGCCCTGAGTTTCGGAGAGATGGGCGTTGAGGCAAAGTTGTCTTTGATGTCGTCTATCAAACTAGCATCGCATCCTAAATGAGCCACGGCTGTTGCCGCGTGTGAAGAATGACAAAAATGACAATCGTTTAAATATGAAACATGCGCCGCTATCAATTCGCATTCTACGCTACTCAAACTTGAGTCGCTGCGTAATAACGCTTCTGCCAAGTTTAATAAAGGTACTGCCGTTACTTTGCTATAATCTAATAATCCTGTCATGCCAGGCAGATTAGGATTGGTAAGTGTTATATGTGCCATTAGTTGATTTTCTTTGATTGATGGAAAGTAAGAATCAGTTGCTGTATACACAGCAACTCTTACCAAGGTATCTAAAGACACAATGGTAAAAATCATTGAACACTAAGACAATTCGGGAGGGGTAAAAAAGGACTGACTATAATCCGAAAGAAGGTGGACTTCGTAAGAAAAAGAGTTGATTGTACCTGCATCCAATGTATATTGGTATTGAGCAAGGTTCATTCCGTTATTCTGAATATAAGTAACCGATAGTGATTTACATAACTCTAACGCTTTTTTGAGCGGTGATTGTTTGTCAGAATGATTACGAGCCAACACCGTATTGATTTCATCTGCTAAGGATGCAAATCGTTCTCTGGCAGATTGATTGGTTTTGATTTTTGTAATCAACGTATCATTTTCATAACGTTGTTCAATAACGTTATAAAATTCCCCTTTGTATTGAATTAAAGCCTCGGTGGGTGATGTATTATGGAAGTCGGAGGTATAAGGTAGTGAAATCGGGACTTTCAATTCTAAAAATTCATCATTTGCCTCATATGGCGTTGCAGAAGCATATTCCTTGTCAAAACACAGCAATACAATGCCTGTGCTGAACATATTGTACAGCAAAAGACAAAGAAAAGATATGCTTATGATTTTTCTCACAACTTAGAGACTTTATTTAGCAATCAAATTTATATAAAAATCTTAATATTTGTTAGCATTTTTCGGTTTACTTTCTCTTATAAACATTAGCACAGAACAAAAATCAGAAACACTCCTATTTTCATGTAAAAAATTATTCTATAATTAATATTTTATTAATTTAGAATCTTATTCTTTTTCAATGAATATCTTAAATAAAATGAAATTTGAAAAATATCCTACACAAAGCAATGCTAATAAATCTATATTTAGTTTTACAAGTATCGGTCGTAATGTAATCGAAAAACGAGTCCAATTTACTCAAATTAATGATATTGAAAATTATGGATTACCTAAACATATAACACTTTATAATTTAGCTTTCGGTGATTGGAATGAAGAATCTGGAGATATAGATGATTTTGCTAGAAGTAATAATGGAGATACTGAAATAGTATTAGCAACAGTCGCTAATACTGTCAGAGAGTTTTGGCATTATCATCCAGATTCACTTTTATTCATAACAGGCAGTACTTCAGAAAGAAATAGGCTTTATCAAATTGCTATTTCAAAAAATCTTAATGAACTATTGAAAGAAGCAACTATATATGGATTGACAAACTACTACTGGGAAGAATATTCAATTGGCAATAATTATGATGCTTTTTTGATTATCAATAAAAGAAACTTATTATATTAGTATTATGAAAACGACAAAGACAAACATAGAGCATGCTAGCACAAATAGTCGGTATAATCCCAAATTAGATTATTTGGATGCGAAAGATATGTCATCAAAAAAATTAATTAAAGCCAAAGAACTACTTTCAAAAGCAGGTTTACCTAAACCTATTCTTGAAAAATTTGGCAAATAAACAAGTATTTACTTGAATTACTCACCATTTACTTAGATACGAGCATTCCTTACTTATAATTCATTAAAATTAATTATGGTTAGAAATACTAACTACAGCATTCATCGAAGCAGAAGAACCTGATGTTAACTTTCGATTGAAATAAAAGAAGGAAATAATAATTAATACCATTGAAATCAAAGGTAAAAACAAAGACAAATCAGTCAATAAGTCCAACCACGATGTATTTTTAGTACCAAAGTTTTGATAAATCAAAATCACCACACTACCTACATATCCACTAAAATCGGCTAAGTAAAACAAAAAACCTACATTGGCCTTTTCTTTCAATACTGCCAACAGGCGGTCGAAAAGCATTCCGTTAAAAGGCACATAAGCCATATATAAGCCTATTCCTAAATAAACAGACCACCAAAACGGTGAGATGGTATGATTTAAAAAAGATAAGGTAGCAATGAGTATCAAGATTACTCCTGCAAAAATCATCAAATGATTCAACCAAAAAGCTTGTTTATGATTCTTCACAAAATACATAAAGGCAGTAAAGGCACAAATTACTAAGCCTATCAAAGATTCTGTTTTGGCAAAGATAGAGGCATTCGTTACACCTATTTCTCGCCAGATTTCTACGCCAAAATTATCCCTAATGTCTCTTAGGATAGTCATCAATACATATATCGTAATCAAGGCTATCAGTCCAAAACCATGTTTTTTGAGGAAATTCTTTCGGTCTTGGGTATTCATGGGTAAGCGTTCCGACCGTTCGTTTTCATCAACTTTACTAGGCCTGGGAGCAATAGACATGGCGTAAACTGATATCAGTAGTAGCGGAAAAAAAGTTAATCCTGTTAAGAAAGGCATCCAATATTCGTTCACCCCAACATTAATAAAATACTTCCCGATAGATTTTACCATGCCAGAGGCTACAATAAAACTCACGGCCAAACCAGCCCCTAAAATCTCAGTGATTTGTCGGCCTTCTAAAAAACTAAACACTAAGCCATAGACCATTCCTAAACCTAAGCCATTGAAATACAAGAATGCCCAATTGTACGGAGGAGGTACTAATCCAAACAGTAATAAGTTGAGTTCCGCAAATAAAATCATTCCAACAATGTATTTGGCTCTTTGATGAGGCTTTACCTCTGATACTATTTTAATTCCCAAGCCTTTGGCTGTTGCATATCCCAATACTTGCGAGATAACCAACACAATTTTATAGTCTATTCCCAATAAAGTAACGTCATGAAAATCACCAGCAGTAAAGGGCTTTCTGAAAGCATACATACAGAAATAAGTACTGAAAGCGGCTATGCCTAGATAGATGGCAAGAAATATTTGAGATTGGCGCTGAAGAAAATTTTCTAGTTTGTTCATGGATGAAAAACATCTCTTTGAGTATATGCTTTATGCTAAAAGATGACTTTTTAATCACAACATTACGAACAAAAACACCTAAAAATCAGCATTTTACAAAGCCTTAATCAAGATTTAACGTATGGTTAAAATGAGACTACTTATCTTTGATTTCATTAAAAATGACACTCAGATAGTATCGTAATTTTCATAATTAAAGCTTTGGTTGTCACTAAATCCAACATTAAATGTCACTCATTGAATTAGTCACTTTTGATATGGCGGGAACAACCGTTCAAGATCGCCATGAGGTAGAAATGTGCTTTATTGAAGCCGCTTCACAAACTGGTTTAACCGTATCGCCCGAACGCGTTCTGGCACTACAGGGCTATTCTAAAAAATATGTTTTTGAATTATTATGGTCAGAAATGATTGGAGATAATCATCCTGATTTGCGTGAATTTGTGAATAATTCATACCATACTTTTTGCGAAATTTTAGAGAATCATTATATCAACAATGATATTTATCCTACAGAAGGATGCTTGGAAATATTTGATTATCTGAAAAGCAAAAAAATAAAAATTGCTCTTACTACAGGTTTTTATAGAAAAGTAACCAACATTATCTTACAAAAATTAGGCTGGCTCGATGGCTTGAATAATAACTACGTTGGCAATGAAAATACATTAATACAGCTTTCTATTGCTTCAGATGAGGTACAGAAAGGTCGCCCAGAACCCTTTATGATTCAAAAAGCGATTCAGGTATTGAATGTGTCTGATGCTAACAGGGTCATCAATATTGGTGATACGCCCTCTGATTTAAAATCAGGTGTACGGGCTGGATGCAGAATGTCGTTGGGTGTAACCAATGGTACACACACTCGTCAGCAATTGAGTATCCACAGAAATGATGGACTATTGAACAAAGTTTCAGACATCAAAGAAATTATTGAAAACATTGAAAATGAGCGCTTGGAGAGCGATACGCCATTTCCATTCTTAAAGAAACTTAATTTCTTGCTATAATTCTATTCTCAATAAAACCACTATTCAACAGAACGTTATCTAAATGTACTTGGCTTTTAGATACGCTTTTTTAAGAACCATTCGATGAAAAAATATGATTTGATAGTCATTGGAGCAGGAAACGTAGGTACTTTTCATGCTTATCATGCTTTAACACAAGGCAAATCTGTATTGATGATAGATAAAGATTCGGAACCAATAGAGGCAACGGTTAGAAATTTCGGACAGGTAGTTCCTTCTGGACAAGCCTTAGATACTTGGTTTGAATATGGTAGAGAGTCGTTGGGTATTTATAAGAAAATTCAGGCAAAATTTGATATTACAGCCCGACAAAATGGTTCATACTATTTTGCTTCTGATGATGAAGAAATGTTGCTTTTAGAGGAAGCTAGGGCATTATTTAAAATCAGAGAATATCCTTCTACGCTACTTTCTAGAAAATCTTGTTATGAACGCTTTCCTAACCTGAATTCTGAATATTATAAAGGTGGTTTGTTTTTTCCTGAAGAGGTTTCTGTAGAGCCTAGGACGATGGTTCATCAAGTAAGGAAAATGCTTATCCAAGATTTTGGATTGGTATTTATGAACAATACGGCCATTATCGGCTGTGAAATAAATAATGGTATTTGTGAAATAAGCACAGCAACCAATCAAAAGTTATTTGCCGACAAAGTAGCTGTTTGTAATGGACATGAATTCAAAATTTTATTCCCTGAGATTTTCAATGAAAGCGGTATGAAAATCTGCAAACTGAATATGATGCAGACATACCCTTTACCTGAATTAAAATTGAATGGAAATATTCTATCTGGACTTTCTATTCGTCGTTATGATAGCTTTAAATCTTGCAATTCATATCAATATATTCAGACGCCCGAGTGGCAAAAAGTTTATAAAGAGTGGGGCATTCATATTCTTTTCAAGCAGGCTTTAAATGGTTCTATTATCATTGGCGACTCGCACGAATATGCTGATGTACACGAGAATGCTAAATTGCCACTAGGCATTGATATGTCGATAAACGATTTGATTTTGAAAGAAGCTAAAAGAATTATGTCTTTGCCTAACTGGAAAATTCAAAACTATTGGGCAGGGTATTACTCTCAAACGGCTGATGGCGGTTCGTATGAATACCAAATAGAAGATAAAATCTATATTTCAACAGGTATCGGTGGCAAAGGAATGACTACTGCCGCAGGTTATAGTCGTAAACGAATTGAGGATATTTTTAAGTAAGGGTATGCGTTAAAATAAATCTGTTAGGGAATAGCTAGTTTAACCAATCTTACATTTATTTGTTTTTTTATTTATCTTTGACTATCAGATAAATATCAAACTTTCCTCGGCAATTTTCATCACTTCAGAGACGTTATATTGCTAATATTAAACAACTTCTATATTTATTAAAACTAGCATTAAACCTTAAATTCACGTCATCATGAAAAAAACAGTTTTACTCTTCATTCTATTTGTTATCACATTTTCAATTAGCTCGTGCGATAGTGACAAATGTGGTTGTGTTTCACCTCCATTCGATTCCGAATTTTATAAATCTTGGCGACTGAGTTACACTGACGTTAATGGTAAACAAGTGCCAAGTGATAAAAAGGAAATTCTCACATTGTATAGTACTGGTACTGCAACAGTTAAAGCCTTTTATAAAAATGAAATTGACGATGAGGTAATAGAGAACACTGCTGCCAATATTAACAAAGCAAACGATTCTAGTCAAAATGCGATAATTGTAACAATAACATTGAACAATGTTATTTACAAGCAAAAGCTTAAACAAATCTATGTTTCAGGACAACCACCAATTTTAGTTGCTACAACGAAAGTAAAAGAAAATGAAAACTTTGGTGATTACATTTTACACTATGATTTGTATCTAAAATAATTTTTATTAAAATTCAATTTGCTTATTTCTCTTGAAAAAACAATCCCCTGATAAACTACGTTTGTGACGTTGTTCATCAGGGGATTTTATATAAAAGAAAAGAGTGTTATTTCATTGTTTGTTTAACTACCTCTCCGATTTCTTTGCCATTCTGGAAATCATATCCTAAGAATTTAGCCAATGTCTTTGCTAGTTGATTTTGGAAAAGTTGTCCTTCTGTTTTTATTTCTCCTAAGGCTGGAGTATCTGGTCCAATAACGCCAAACCAAATTTCATAACAGTCTGGCACTTTTTGTCCGTGGCTTGTCCACTGACTTTTAACTTTATTGCCACGTCCGTGATCTGTTGTTAAAATAATCGTGGTTTTGTCTTTATACTTGGGGTTGCTTTGGCAATAATTCCATAAATCACCCACAAACTTATCAACAGTATTGGCAGCAAAAAGGTATTCATCATATTTGGCTTCGTGCGCAAATTCGTCGGTTTCATCAAAGGACAAAAAGAATACATTTGGATTGTTCTTTTTGATATATTCCTTCGCTAAATAATAAGTAATAAAATCGTGTCGGTCACTAGCCAAACTTGGATAATTACTTTGAATTTCATTTAATATTTTTTCCTTTTCTGTTAAATTGCCTTCTACCAATTCTTTACCGCTATTGACAGGAATACCGCTTCTTTTTTCATTAATAATGTACGGAAAAACATCCCAAGTAGTATAAGCTGCTACTTTCCCTTTGTATTTTGGCTGATTGTTCAGAAACTCTAAAACCGTAATGTTATCGTTCAGAATTTTATCATTTGAATTTACTTTGTCGTCAGCATAGCCCGTCAGAATTTCATTATAGCCCGGATATGAAAACCAGTAAGGGTTTTTTACATTTACTTTATTGCCAGCCCAACGGTTTCCGTACAATTGCCCTTGTTTAGCCATCGTATTCCATACAAAAGGCATTATTTTCTTGCGACTCACAGAGGCTGTATCAGACCAAAAGGTTTGCTTTATTCTATCTTTATTTTTAGTGTATTCCTTATTATTCAACAATACGGAATCAACCCCGCCAAATACTTCTTCCCAACGAAAGCCATCTGTGGTAATCAAAAAAATATTCTCAGTTTTATGTTGTGAGAAACCTTGTTGCGAAAAAGCTAACGTAACAAATGCAGTTAATACAAAAGCGTTTTTCAGGATTCTAGGAAAAAACATTAACACTTTTCTTATTTGAAAAACGTAGTCGCTCACCATTAGTCTAATCATGGTTGAAGCATTGGGTAAAATATTCATCTATTGTTTTTTTGAAACTATTTTCTGTTGGGAATACTTTAAAAAGGAATCAAAAATAGCAATTTATATTAGTGAAAAAGTTATTGAAATATTAACAATAAATTATACTTTATGCTCCAATATTAATAAAAATGTGTCTTTAGTTACTTTTAAACCTCTTCCATAGACCTTTGCTATCAATAGTTGATAGTTATAAGACATTCCTCAAAAATATAAGTGCTAAAATAATAATAGTAAACATACTTGACTTTTATATTATCCCTCCTTACTTTTACATAGTCAATTAAGTTTACCATTATTTATTGATACCAGTATTATTGTTATTTATCCTATAAAAACTGTTGTTCATCATTTATTTCGTTTGTTGAACTATATTGATTCATAGTTTTGTTAACATTAAAATACTTATTTTAAATCTATTTAATCAACAATTGAACCTTTTAGAAGTAGCGTTAGTTTTTCTGAATATAGTTTATTCAATTATTGATATTTTCGGTTTTCCAAGACCGTTTCTTAAATTTTCACCAACATACTTTTGGTT
>NZ_JBWKYN010000079.1:0-25936 GCF_059423785.1 Arcicella sp. GW458-12-2-14-TSB2
CCTTTAAAACACAAAAAGCAGGTTGAATTCATTTCAACCTGCTTTTTGAAAAAGATTTATACTTATTGAATTTGGCTAAATTCCTTAACCTTCTCTGCCTCTTCTAATTTCCTCTCTTCTTCTTCCTTTTTCTTCATAGGAAAATAAAAATATACCAAATATATTCCCCCGATAAAAACAATGAGTAAGAAGAAAAATAAAAAACGCCAAAAGCTAAAGCCTCTACTTTTATGAGGCATTACTGATTCAATCGTTTTCTCGAAGACAATGCCTGATAACCCTTCACCAGCATTTGTAAACGGATGTGATATTACTTCAAACATGATTATGATAGTTTTACAGTGTCTAATAAAATGGTATAAACATCTTCAATTTGATTAATAGTTTTGCTAACCTTTTCGCCATGAATGTTTTTGTATTCAACTTTTTGACCTTGTCGATTTTGAAAAGCCTTTTTCAATAAATCGTTTTCATAAAAACCAACTTTTCTTTTTAAGTTTTGAATCTCTCTTTGCTGAAACTCTAGTTTAGTTACCAATTCTGAGGTATTACTTACGTTAGATTGAGTGTTAGATTTTCTACTTGAAATAACTGTATCGACATACTCACTTAACGTCATTCCTATTTGTTGAGCCTCTTGTGCTAATTGAATCTTCGTTCGTGCATCACACTTAAAACCCAGTGTAACTTTGTTGGTAGCATTTTGGAGTCCTTCCAACTGTAATGCTCTCCCTGTTCTGATTTCGTTCATGTTTCTCTTTTTTAAAATTAACCTTGATTTACATAATTGAATTAACCCTCATTAATTCTGATGCTATAAAACTAATTAACCCCAATAAACCACTTTCGGGTTAGTTGGGGTTAATGTAGGTTAATTCGGATTAATTCAAGTTAATTCCTGAAAGTCTCTATGAATTAATCTGGTGGTTCGCCAAGATGGTTAATGATGATTTCAACTTGTTTAGGCGTAAATATTCTTTGATTTTCCATCAAAGAAAGATTAGGAATTAATACCAGCCACTTGTTAAAAGTTGGAACACTGACTTTATATTTTCGAGCAAACTCAGAACGATTCATTGGATGAAATTTTGTGTTAATATTCATGATATTTGAGTTTATACAACGTTCGCATTCGCAAACTCATATATAAGGCTTTGCGAGTGCGAAGGTCTTTAAAACGGGATAATTAATTTATAGAAAACATTTCTACCAACCGTATAACGGTCGATAAAACCTTTTTCAGCTAATTCTTTCAATCTATCTTCAACGATTCTTGAGCCACAATCAAACTCTATCATAATCATATCCACCAAGTCTTTCTTACTTTTATCTTCTTTTAAATTCCCTGTCAGCCAGTTCTGAATATCCGCTATTTGAGCTTTACTCTTTTTCATTGCCAGCTTTTCACTGACAAAATCAGGATTCGCCAACTCTAAGCCTTTAGATTCTTCTGAATACTGTACATAGATTGGCTCTAGTCTTTTGGTATTTCTGGAATGTAAAAACTTTAAGCGTATCAAGTCTGTATCATTGCCTTGGTTATCTTTTTCAAAACCAATTTGAATAACCTGTGAGGCTTTATTATTGAGTTCTGTTCCTAAATGCCCACGTCCTTTGTCATTTCCTGCTGATGGATTTTCATGAATTACACAAAGAAAAGTAACATTGTACTTGTTAATAGTTTCGTTTAACATATCAACAAGCTTTAGGCTTTCTCTAACATCATTGAAATTTTCAACACAGTCTGTTACAACATCAAAAACAATGAAGAGATTATAGGCTTCAAACTTAGTTCTGAATTCTTTGATATATTGATTGAGTGTACCAAATCTTTCATTCCGAGGAATATCAATAAGAGAAATGTAGTCTAAATTCGGAGGCTCTTCATCTATTGAATAACCAGCCAGTAGTTTGATTTTTTGAATAGCATAAGGAAACTGGTCATTGATATTTCTTTCAGTATCGACGTACAATACAACTGAATGTACCATCATATTTCGCTTCATACCAAGATACTTTTTCGTTGAACAGACATTTCTTGATAGCATTAATCCACAAACAATCTCAGTAAGTCGTGATTTGTGTACTCCTTTTTTCCCTTGAATAATATTGATGGTATTAGGATAAATAATACCTGTTTCATTATATGTAATTATGGGTGTACTAAAAGTTACGGTTTTGCAACTGTTTGCTTTGATTCTTCTTTGAGAAGCAAATATTTTTTCAAGATTACTATTAGTTGGTTTCGCTTCTGATTCTGAAGGTTCTGGATGAAAGAATTCTGAATATTTTTCTAAATAGTTATCCATAAATACCTCCTTCTTTATTTGAGAAGCTACGTTCTAAAAGTACATCGATTAAATTAGCTTGTAATTCTATTTGCCTGATGAGTTCTTGATTTTCGATTTTCAAAGCCTTATTTTCACAAGTTAGCCTAATCATCAAAGAAACATTTTGGGAAGTTTCATCAAGATATGCCCTTTTGAGTTTTTGAGTCATATCAAGTAAACCAATCATCTTGTTGATTTCATCTTCTAGGTACTTTATTCTCTTTACTACATCATCTTTCATTTCTGAATAAAGCATTTCTCTTAACTTTTTCAAATAGGCACACTTTGAATCAAGTAGGCTTTCGACATGGCTAAAACTTTGATTGAAGGCATATTCCCAAAACAAAACAGATGGTCTTGAATTGTCAATTGAATGAGGCTTTTTCATCGTACACCTCCTTTCTTTCCAAAACCCTCTGCTTCTATTTCCTTTTGAGTTTTCTTTTTGCCAGATTCTACCCACTCAATAAGTTCTTGTTTAAAAAATAGTATTTTCTTACCCACTTTTTGGAAAGGAATTTTTCGAGTTGAAGTAAACTGATAGAGCGTTGATTTTGGAATGTGCAGAAACTCCGAAGCTTCATCAATTGAAAGCGGTCTGTCATTGGAGTCTGACGATTTGGGAGCGTGTTCAGCAATTGCTTTGCGAACAGAAGTTTGAATTAGTACTGCTAATTCTTCGGGGGTCATTAAGACTAATTTTGGAGAATTTTCCATTTTGCCATCTACACAGGAGGATTGTTTGTTTTCCGTTTCGATGGCTAAAGTTTTATCAGTTTTTTAAGTGTAGGGGTACCCCATAGGGATACCCTATTTTATTGTAATTACTTCTCGTTAATTGATTGAGTAGCCATATATATCTCATTATCAATCAATTTGACTATATCATGAAATTCATGTTCTTTGAAATATTCTTTTATTATATTTAGGTCTCTAATTAATTCTTTGTCTGTTTTGAAGTTAGGAGCTTTCTTTAATTTACTATAAATATCCGAATTTTGAATTTTTGTAAAAGTTGTACCCGTTGTTAAGTGAATAAAACGAGCCAATGGCGAAATGTCTATATCTTTCCTTGGCTCTAATCCACATTGTTTAAAAAAGTAATAATATACTAAAACCAATTGTGATTGGGTTATTCCTACTTTAGCAATAGTAGATGTTTCTAAGCTTGATGGGATAGAAGGTAAAGGTTCTTGAATAATTAACTTTTCATTTCTAAAAAAGGTATTAATCTCACCAGCTTGATACATGTAGTTTAACAAATAGTGTGTGTATATTTCAAAAAGAATTACACTAAAAGCTGAGTTAACTAATGTCCTTAATTTTGGTATGAATTCTTGCTGGTCTCTTTTTATAATAGTGAACATTAAACTCAAATAATCCCTTAGAAAGTATGGATGAGAGCTTTTTCCTGTCTTTTTTGTTTTGAATTGAGACTCTAACATTATGAAGAAAAATAGTGATTGTAATAAGGTTGGCCATTGGCCTTTTCTGATAGATTTGTAAAAGCCAGAATAAACTATTTTTCTAATAAAAGAGTCCGTATCAGAATCCACCCCATTAATTATAGTTGAATTTTGCCCAGACATTTCGAACAATAAAGCTATTTCATTTAAAAAAGTTTTTATATTTTGTCCATAATTCTTTTTTAAACAAAGCCAATATGGGTTATCTTTTCTTATATAAGAGTTTATCCAATCTTGTACTTCTTCTTTAGTTTTCAGTCTTTCATCTTCTCCTATTTCAATGGCATGATTATACTTTTCATATTTAAGTTTTATTCCATTAAGAGCTAAAGTATATGAATCCATCGATAGTATCCAAAGGACATCAATAACTCTGAGATTAGTAAAATCTTCTATTGTTTTGAATTGATAATTCAAATTAAATTCAGGTTTAGGAATTTTATTTTGTTCCATCGTTACATTGAGTTAATAAAAAATGGCTAAAGTCTTCTTTTAATCGGTAACCTACCCAACCATTGCTTTACGATTTGTCTCCTCAATAATTTGAATAATCTTTTTGTCATTCAAAGGAAATACTCCACTTATACCACTTTCATGAAACTTTGTAAAAGGAGGTTCAAAAAGCATTTCGGGGTCTATTTTACCATTAGCGGTGAATTGCTTGATGATAAATTCCATGAAAGTTATCTGTTCTGATGTTAATGGCCCATTCGACAGGAAAGAGGAAAAAGCTTCTCTTACAGCATGAGCATCCATACCCAATATAGAACGAACAAATTCGCCGAGAGGCTTGTCTCCTATGATTTTTTTGAACTCCTCATGTGTTTCTACTCCTGATTGCTCGAAGAGCATTTTATCTAGTGAGTCTAGTTCAAAGCTTGTAATAGCTTGATTAGTGTGTAGTCTATGAATGGTTAAATTGTTGGCATTTTCTAAAATAATTTTTTTCAATTTTGCATAATGACTTTCATAATTACCATAGCTACCAACAAAGTCTTCTACCACTAATGGTGCTATAATTTCATCTTGAAAATTGGTATAAAAAATACCTTTCCCAGTACTTAAATCTATCAATTTGCTTAAATCTCTTATTTCTACACGAACTTGTTCAAGGTTTGGGATAGAAACATTTTCCCAGTATTCATTTTGAACTAACATTCGTAAAATCTTTTTTTTCTTGGCAATAGAAGGAACTTCTTCAGCTTTTCTAAGCAATTCCCCAGCCATTACTCTTAATTTTTCTACATAACCTCTTTGCGACTGTTCGTTTCTTAGAATAGCCAATTGCATTTTTATCATCATTAAATCAAAACGTTTAACTAATTCATTTGTCTCTTCATTTTGGATTAATGGTGCAATATGTTCCCTTAAGTCTTGAATATCGTTAGCTTGAATAGCACTCCATGTACTTATTTTACCATAATGTTCTACTTGTCTCAGGTGTAATCTTACTTCAAAACCACTATTTGCTTCTAAGTCCCTTACCTGACTATGAAGTATTTCAACTAATGATTTTGCTAAAGCAAAGTCTTCGCTTTCAGGATGAGCATCACCTTGTGTTTGTAACAAAAACACTAATTCGCACCTTGAAACAAATGTGTTAGCTGTGACAGACATTGATTTACTCGGAATAATACCAGCAGGATTGAGTCCAAAGAAATCAAATGTTCCACAAACATCAAAAACATAAAAGTCTTGTTTATCTTCATCTGGGGCAAATAAATTTTTGCAGAGTCTTGTACCTCTTCCCAACATTTGCCAAAACTTTGCTGCCGAAAATACAGGTTTAAAAAATACTAAATTAAGAATTTCGGGGACATCGATACCTGTATCAAGCATATCAACCGAAATAGCAATCTGAGGATACTTTTGTTTGATTTTGAAATCATCAATACTTCGCTCGGCATTTTTATCGTAATTGTCGATTACTTTTGCAAAAGCTGAATCTTGATGTGGATATAGCTGATAGAATCGCTCAAATATAAATTCTGCGTGTTTGTGATTACGAGCAAATATGATTGTTTTACCTAATTTGTCTCCTCCTTCTACTTTATGTCCATACTCCATTAGTGATTGAAGCACTTTATCAACAGTATCTTGGTTAAATAGCCATTGATTAATCGCACCTGAATCTATTTCGTCTATGATTTCTCCAGTAGCAGGGTCATAAAATTTCCTCTCCCATTCTCTTTTCTCTTCTTCTGATAAATCAATATATCTTATTCCTTGAGTCGGGAATTTAAGCGGTAATTTAATTTTCTTCACTGGTACTAAAAACTCGTCTGCAATGGCTGTTTCATACTCGTATGCATCAGTTGGCTCACCTTGCAAATGATTAAAGAGGGCATAAGTATCTCTATCGGTTTCATTTTTAGGTGTAGCTGTTAAGCCTAAATAAAAAGCATCAAAATAGTCAAAAATTGCTCCATACTTGTCATAAATAGAACGGTGGGCTTCATCTACAATAACCAAATCGAAGTGTCCTATACCGTAATATCGTTTTTCATTCCGATAGTCAGTATCTATTCTATTGATTATTGTTTGATACGTCGAAAATACGACACGAGCCTTACCGTCGTCCTCTTCTTTTGTTAGGTCAATTCCAGTAAGGTTGGGTAAATATTGATTATAGTTATTTTTGGCTTGTGTTACCAAGGCATTACGGTCTGCTAAAAATAGAATTTTCTTAGCCCATTGTGCTTTGGTAAGCATATCAACAATGGCGGCTGAAACTCTTGTTTTACCCGTACCAGTTGCCATAACAAGCAATGCTTTACGTTGCTTCTCTTCTTCAAATCGCTCTGCCACTCTGCGAATGGCTCTTTCTTGGTAGTAACGGTTGGCTATGCTTTGATTTACTTTTTGCTCTTTCAGTACTTTGCGTTGTTCTTTTCTAACAAATACTCTTTGTAACTCTTCCGCATTTAAAAAGCCTGATACTTTTCTTGGTGGATACTGGGCATCGTCCCACAAATACGTTTCGTAACCGTTGGTATAAAAAATGATAGGACGTTGACCATAAGACTGTTGAAGAGCATCAGCATAATATTTTGCTTGGTTTCTACCTCTTTCTACGCCTACACTTGTCCGTTTGGCTTCTATTACTGCAAGAGGCTTACCATCGTTACCCCATAATACATAGTCTGCTTTTAGAGTAGTTGTTTTTTTAGTGGCTTCGTCTGTAGCTTGTAATGCAAATTCTTGTACATTTTGGGCTTCAATTTCCCAGCCTGACTGGCGTAGCATTACATCGATATAGAGTTTGCGAGTTTCTTTTTCTGATAGTACTAATGGTGCTGTTACTTCACCATTTTGTTGGCTTATTTGTTGATAATGGGCTAATTGTAAGCGTATTTGCTCTAATTCTTCCTGTTTCTGATTAAGTTCGGCTGTTCTTCTTTCTAGTTCAATGTCTTTTAATTCAGATGCCTCTTTGCGTATCTTTTCAATCTCTTTTTCTGAAAGTGATACAGTATTTTGGCTAATAAGGTTTTCATCGAATGCCTGATAAGGTGGTTGGTTTTCTGAGAATGTTCTTGCAATGGTGAAACAAAACCTGAATAAATACTTTACACAGGCAAGGGCTTCGTTACTTGGAATATTGAGGCTTTTATGTGCTGCATCATTACCCCTACTTTTAATAAAACTTAGCTCTTTGCCAAACTGTTTGCCCCAAGTTTTTTGAAAACTTTGCTCCCAAATTAAATCATTTAAGTTAATCTGATTTTTGTTTGGAAGCTCCAAAGTACTATCATGGTCATAGAGCCACGTTAACATTTTCTCCAATGCTTTTCTAGTCAACACTGCGGAATATAGGGGTTCAGCCGAAATGTAACTTTCAGCTTTTTGGGCAGTTGTGTAGATTTCCGACCAATCATTAATTAGAAAAGAGAAATTGGAGGTGTTCATTATTGTTAAATGGGCGTTTTAGGTTTAGCTGAGGCAAATTACATTGCCTCAACTAAATTTTTATATTTCAATTGCCAATAATTCTTTCAGATTTGTTAATCCTTTTTGGCGTTCTATGTCTAATAGATGAATTTTTTCAAGAATCACCGCTGGCTTTTCATAGTGTTTTTCTTGATGAATTACTTCTTTATAACGGTTGATACTAAGGTCGTAATTATTTGTTTGAATTTCACTTAAAGGCACAAAAAAAGATTTGTCAGTGCGTTTGCGGTCGTGTTCTTTTGATAATTGGTGGTAGCGAGCTACGATGTCTGCAATATCATTATTCTCGGGTGTTTCTTGGCGTTTATCATCCAAGCTAAAACCATCTGCTTGCATATCATAAAACCATACTTTATCTGTTCCGCCCGAATTGGTTTTTGAGAAAATCAAGATGGCTGTACTAACCCCTGCATAAGGTTTGAATACGCCCGAAGGCATCGAAATAACTGCCTTTAGCTGATGCCCTTCTATGATTTCTTTCCTGATTTGTACGTGTGCCTTCGACGAACCAAACAGTACGCCATCTGGTACGATTACTGCCGCTCTTCCGCCAATTTTCAAGCCTCTGAGGATAAGCCCTAAAAACAATAATTCAGTTTTCTTAGAACTTACTATCGAAAGGATATTTTTCTCTACAGCATCGTGGTCGAGGCTTCCTTTAAAGGGTGGATTGGCTAACACCAAGCTTGCTTTATTAAAAAATGAACTATTCCCTTCTGAAAGTGCATCAACATCTACCAAATTAGGCTTTTCGATACCGTGCATCAACATATTCATCGAACCAATCCGAATCATGGTTGCATCGAATTCTGTTCCGATAAACATTTCTTCGTTGAAATGCTTTCTGAAATTTGAATCTGTAATAAAGCGTTCCTCATATTTTCCCTGAATATACTCTGCTGAGGCTACCAAAAAGCCACAAGTACCTGCTGATGGGTCACAGATGGTATCGTGAGGTGTTGGTTGCATCATGTCCACCATCATCTTGATAATGTGGCGTGGTGTACGGAACTGCCCATTTGTACCTGCCGTTGCAATTTTAGATAGCAAATATTCGTAAATATCCCCTTTGGCATCTCGTGAGGTCATCGACACATCGCTCAGTAAGTCCACAACTTGTATTAAAAGTCTGGGTGTAGGTATCATAAAGGTTGCTCCTTTCATAAAGCGACTAAATGAGTTTTCCTGACCCATATTTTTCATAAAGTCGAACACGCCGTTTTCTTTGGTAAAGAGTCTGTACAAATCTTCGGCTTCACGGTCTTTGAAATAACTCCAACGTAATTCCTTTTGTTCAGCCTCGAAAATTGGCGATTCTATGGGATTCCCCAAAGCATTTGCTTTTGATTCTTTAGCTGCTTGAAGTTCGTCAAGTCGTTTAATAAATAGTAAATAGGTAATTTGTTCAATTACCGTAAGTGGGTTAGATACTCCCCCTGTCCAAAAGGCATTCCAGATTTTATCTATTTGTGAGCGTTTTTCGCCTGTAAGCATTTTAAAGTAAGTTACGTTGTACAATTAATTTATTTGACCAATTGAGTATTTCTAACAAAGCATTTAAACAAGCAGTCGATGTTGTCTTCCCATATCCAGCAGAATATTCATGAGATAATGCACTTGAAGTTTCTTTCACGAAATGGAAGCAATACCCAATGTGGTGTTTATTAGGAATAATAGAACTACTGTTTCGTGCTATTGACAGAACAACAATGCTATCTCTATTTTTTATATCTGTTGACTCTCCATTCAAGATTCTCAAAGCCCACCCTAAAGTTATCGTTCCATCGGGCTTTATTAGTTCGTTAGGTAATAAATTCAGAGTTATAAATTTTTTCAATAAATTTTCAAAAATTTCTCTAATAGTATTAAAATCATTTTTCTCAAAACTTCCTGTTTCTTCTTTTTGGATGAGTCCTAATAACTTATTTTCCATAGATGAATCGAGTATTTCGTTGTTAAAAATCTTCCAAACATCACTATAGTTTTGTTTGATTTTTAAGCTTGGAACATCAGCAACTGCTTTTTTTATACTCTCATACACTGACTCAATATCTGGTTTTCTAAATATTGCATGAACATCTTTACTCTCACCATACAATGAATTAATATCTTCAAAATATCCAGTAAAAATGATTACAGGATATTTTTTTCCTCTGCCTTTTTGTTCACATATCCATCCCATTGCAGATGTCAAATGAGATGAGTCTTCATTTTTAGAGTCAACTCTTTTTTGTCCTTTCCCGTCCAATATAATTGCATCTACTGTATCCCCTGCCTCTAATAACTCAATCTCGGCATCATCCCAGGTTTGCTTAGGTATTAAATGAATTCCATGTGAATATGCTAAAGCTTTACTTGATTCTTTACGTACATCACTGGCAAAATCATCATCACTCCAAATTACTTTAATCATGTTAGGTTTGGTTTAATATTGGTAACACAACTCTGAAATGAACCCCTATTTTAATTTTAATATTTTGCATATCAGATTTATTATGACTTTTAGGAAATGTTGGCAGAGAACACATTTTCCCTTTATCGTCTTCGATATATTCTAATTTCCCATCATGAATCTCAACTGCCTTATTTACTAAATACCCACCAATTCCTGACCCATTACTTCCTGATTTTATTTTATAAGCAACATAGTCTTGTAAACTAAAATCTTCTGGAAACCCTTTCCCATTATCAATTAAGTCTAAAATAATATTTTGATTTTCCTTAAATACTTTAATTCTAAATAGTAAATACTTGTCTGGTATTCTATCATCAAAGCCATGTTCAATAGAATTACGAATAAAATTACTTATTACAAAGCTAAATTTTTGGGGGTCTATTTCACACACTATATCCTTTTTCCCATCTGTATCAAAAACCACTGTTATATTAAATTCATCAAGTTGTTCTCTAAATGTCTCAACTTCGGTCTTTATATACATCAATAGGTTTACACTTCCCTTATTTAGCTTATCCTTATCTAAATCAATAATGCTCTGCATATTGTCAAAAAGGGTCGTAGCAGTATCAACAATTTTTTCCATACCAGAAAAAACATCAATAACCTGTTGGCTTCGTGGTTTATCAATAATTCCATCCGTCCACTTAAAAGGTTCAACTTTACTATCTTTTTTATGTAGATATTGTTTGATAAGCTGCATTCCTTCAACTAATGGTAATAATATCTGTCCTCTTAATTCATGCTGTAATGAAGCTAATAATGTAATTTCAGATTCAACTGCTTTTTTAGATTCCTGAATTACCAAAAGTTCTGTTTTACTAACTACATTTTTGTAGTAATCTTTGAGATGGTTCTCTTGTTCTTGAAGTGAAACTACCTTAATTAAAACTCTCAACAAGCGGTTAATATCAAGAAAAGAATGATTTGTGCCACTTTTTGCATTTTCAATCTGATTTTTGACATAATCTTCATGAAATTGAGAAATCAGGTATTCAGGCAATATTTCTTGAGTATTCAACTTTAATACGAAGATATTCCAGTTAACCAAAATCGAGCTTCTGCCATCAAAGTATGTAGGTTTTAAACTATTTGCATTTCTGGAAATTAAAATAGCGTGATAATCAATTAAATATTTCGAATTAATGGAATTACCATTGTTTACTACACATTTCTCAACATTGTAAATATCTAAAATATAGTTTGATGCCGAACTGCGTAAATCATTTGTTGTTACAAATGGTATACAATTTGGTTCAACTGCAAACTCTTTTTTAGTAGCGGTAAAATTACCCTCAGGACTACCTGCTGAAAAAGAAACAATTAAGTCTTTAAGTAGTTTTAGATTTCCTTCTGGCAATCTCTTTAAGTTGAAAAAGTCTGATACAATTAAATGGTATTCATTATTACGTATTTGGTCATTTTCTACGATAATAGAAGTTTCAGGCAGTAAATCCCAATCTTGTGTTATGCTCACCACGTTTAACTCATTCATATTCACCCCCATTAACTCTTGAAGTAAAACTTTATCTTTTTTACTTTCAGGTTTACAGAAATCAAGTACTAAAATATTGAATTTGTAGATTTTTCGATATTGATTAATCTCAACTTTAGATGTAATAATGGAGTGTAATAAATCATTATTGACAAGGTATTCTCTCAGAGATAAATACGATTTTGCTGATAAAACTGATTCAGGAACAACAATGATTGCTTTTCCATTTGAATTTAATTTACTCAAAATCATTTGTATCGATAATGAATCAAATCTTGTGGTATTTGGAACAATAGTATAACTGCGATTTTTCCAATCGCTTTTTAGTTTTATTCCAATGGGCAAGTCAGAAGTAATTAAGTCAAATTGCTTATAGGGCTGATAAATTAATGAATCAATAAGCTTTAAATTGAACCGTTTAAACCCAGCCAGTACAAGATTCATCCATGCCGCAAATGCTACTTTGTGATTAATTTCCTGAAGATAAATTGAGGTTTGGGAGTTAGCGTTAATATCACAGATAAGACTTGCCAAACCTGCAAAAGGGTCAAATAAACTTTCAAATTGATAATCACCAATAATTTTACGAAAAATATGGCTTAACGAATCGTTTGAAATATGGTGTACCTCACTACGAATAAATAAAGTTTTAAGAATTGTGTTAAAGAAAATACTAAATTCTTTATCCGATTGATTTTTTTTTGATACCCCTGAATTCTGGACTATCTCAACAAGAGCTTTGTCTAAATCTGATCTGAGAAGAGTGTTTTCCAAATACTCTTGGGTCATTTCGACTTCAGAAGATATGCTTTCAATAAAATATCTCACTGTAGCAAGCCAGTAATCCTTTTTTATAATAGCAATCTCAATCTGACAATATTCATTAAATGTTAAACCTCCAAAATATTTCTTTCCAAGAAATGTTTCATTACTTGTAACTCTTGCCCAAAACAATAAAAAAGTTAGAATTATTTCAGCATTCCACTGTCGTGATTGTAATACTGCATTACTCAGTTGTCTTAATATACTGTCACTATATTTATTTTCATATTGTAATGATATTAATCCATTATTGATAGAAAAAGTAAAATGCTGAGATGCTCTCCCATAAACCAATGCTGCATTTACAGGTTTGCCTTTCCATTCAAGAAAAAGTTCTCTTTCATTGATGGCTTCTGCAATTTCTGTTGATGACATTGGGCGTGGCGAGCGAGCCAATACTAATTCTATCGCTTCCTGGAAATCCATTCTTTACTGATTAATGTTAAAAATATTTTATATATGTAAACTCTCATTAAACATCTAATGCTTATAGGTATTTTCTAATTTTTGATTGTAGATTGTTACTTCATTTTACCCAAAATACTCCGCCAAAAGCCCCTCAAATAATGCCTCACTCTCTGCCAACAATTGTTGTACTAAACTTTTCTGTGCCTCTATTTCCTCTACTATTTTGGCAAAATGTTGCTGGATAGGGAGAGGAGGGAGTAAAATATTAGTAGATTTTATATCATTGAAATTCAACCCCGCTTTAACTCCACCTTTATTTGCACTCTTAAATTGTCTTTGACAGTATTCAGAAGATAATAATTCAGAGATAAATGTACTATCAATATTCTCTTTAAGTCTTAGCAATGCTAAATGTTGGCTTATGTAAGCATCTCCAAAATTTTCAGGAATTACTGCTGTCCTTCCCAAGTCGGCAGTAATTGACAATAAAATGTCTCCACTCTGTACTTTTGTTCTCTTGGCTTCTGCGGTATTTGGAGCATTTACAAATGCAATCTCATTCATTTTTAACTTATTGTAACCAACATTTTGAATTCTTAGAAAAAGACTTCCGAATGTAGAGTAATATTCAGCCCATCCTCTTGACCCACTTGTCATAAATGCCAATAGGTCTCCCAACTTCTTCCCCTCCCAACCCTTTTCATTTTTCACAGGGTCGCCAAACAAATCAATAAAAGTACTTTGCAAAAGCTCATCGTAATAGCCCAAAAGCTGACGGTTTTGTTGGCGTAAAGCATCGGCTTGGTCTAATACTTGGGCAATGTGTTGTTGGGTGACAAGGTCGGGAAGCTTTACAAATATTTGTCTTAGATGACTTGGGCCAAAGTTCAGCTGTGCTGAACCTGTTACCAATTTCCTTAATTGTTCTTTAAAATCTCTTGTTTGTAAATAATAGGAAAAAAAATGTAAATCTAATACACTATTATCTAATGATTTGAAGCGTATTGTACTGGTATTCATACAAAGAGGTAAATGTTCTTTTTGTATAAATGCTATTTTATTATGAAAATTATCTACAACAATTCCCGAACTGGCGATGACTAAATCACCCTCATCAACTAAGAAATGTTTATACTTGTTATACGCTTCTTCTTCAGAGATGTAAATTTTAGTTGCGTCTAATCTAATTTTACCCTCATTAATATTTCCTACATTTAATAATTTTATTCCTTTGTCTCTGAATTGTGTATTTCTAACTCCAGGGCCTTCTTGAAAAAAAACAATATCTTCTAACTTAACTTTCTTCCAATTCATAAAAATTTGTATAATGGTGTTTTGTTTTTTTAGCCTTGTTACAAATAGGTAATTCTACCTTTGTCTTATACCGAAAGACAAAGGTAGAAAAAGGGCTTATTCTAATAAAGCCATATCCTCTTCCATAATTTCAAATTCGGCAAATTCGGCTACTGTTTGCCCAGAAATTCCGTTGATACTTCCTACTATTCCCGAGAGGTTCAGCATAATACGGTCAATTTCTTTTTCACGTTTTTTAAAGTTCCTGACAGAAGCATTCCTCTCTTTAATTAAGGAAGCGTGCATATTAGCAAAAGTATCGTGAACAGCTTTGAGTTGGCTTTTAAACTCGTTACTCATCAAATACTCATACAACATTTTAGACTTTTCGCCTTGATTTGCCTGTATAATCCGAACGTCGTCAACTCTAAGCAACGATGCCCTCAGTACAAAAGTAAGTGCTTTGAAGGCTTCAAACGAGCATATCCATAAGTTTTCTTCACGCATTTCAAAACTATTCACCCCTTTGGGTAATGCTTTGGTAACAATCACACCCAAATCAGCCTTTTTCAAAAGCATATCCTCTTTTAGTTTACTTACCCAAGTGTCAGAAAACACCTTTGTGTTTTTACTTTCGTAAAGAATACTTCCACAGGTTTGACCTAAACGATTACATACTTTTTGTAAAATGTCCGCCCCGTTTTCACCTTTTTTGATTTCCTCAATAGTATCAACAGGATGATTAGCTCTCAGGAACTCTTCAATAACTAATTCTTGAGCTTCCCCTTGCAATTGAGTAGAACCCTGTTCTATTTTACGCTTCATGTCTTCCACTTGCTTTTTCATCTGCTCAATCACAATGTCTTTTTGTTTGATAGCCATTGCATTGTCATTGTGTGCTTTCTCTTGGAGTTGAGCCATTAATAACTCTCGTTCCTTCGCCAGTCTTTTTTCAATCTCTGATTCCACACCAGCCTGAGCTTCTTCCAACAAACGTTTTTGTCTGAGTAAATCACCTTCCTGTTTTTTAAGCTCGCTTACTTGTTTACTTTTTTCGCTGAGTTCTTTTTGCAAATCAGTTAGGGCAGAGGCATTCTGAGCATTGATTTCAGCCTTTAACTGCTGAGTAAGTTTAGCCTTTTCCTGTGTTAGTAAAACTTGCACCTGATTTTGCAAGTTCTGACTATCGTTGATGAGCGATTGTTCTCGCTGTTCAAGCTCTTTGGCTCGTGCTGTAAACTTAGCGACTTGTTCATTTTCAATGCGTTCAGCCAAAACAGCTTCAATATTGATTTCGTGATTACACTTTGGGCAATGTATTTGATTTTTCATGATAAGTTTTTAAAATTTTTATGATAGCAATACATCTTCAAAGCTTATGCCAATGCTAAAAACCTTTGTTTTGGCGATATTTTTGCTAATTTTATATCAATAATTAATTTATACTATCAAATATTGACATGAAAATACTCGTTTCTTGGTACGCAAAAAACAATGATTTTGACAAAGACAAAGAAGTAAGGCTTGACGGCCCTACTATGGCATTTCACGATTACTTCTATGAAAATTATGATGAACATATTTTATTAACTACCAGAGATGCTAATGACGGAGACCCTTTTTTAGATAAATTAGTGAGAGTGATTACTAAGAAGTACAAAGGAAGAAAAGTCATTACAAAATATATGAATATCACTGACGTGATTGATTTTCAGGAAATCAAGGCTAAAGTTGAGACCTTCTTGTTAGAATATGCCAACGATGAAATAGATATTTTCTTTTCGCCTGGCACTTCATCAATGCAATTATCATGGTTTGTGTGTCATCAATCGCTTGGATTAAAGACAAGGCTATTCCAAACAAGAGAAGGTAAATTTAAAGGTAAGCCAACACCTGATTTATTAGAATTAACAATAGACCAATCGAGCGTTCCAATGTCTGCTATTATTTCAGAGCAAATTCAGCAGAAAGATACCTTTGGTACAGATTATTTAGTTTCTGAAAGTATTGAACCCATTTATGAAAAAGCAAAATTAATTGCCCAAACCGATAGAGTAACTTGTTTGATACGAGGAGAGAGTGGTACAGGTAAAGAGCATTTGGCTCAGTATATTCACAAGGTCAGTAATAGGAATAATAAGGCATTTGTGTCAGTAAATTGTTCTGCTTTAGGAGATAGTATATTAGAGTCACGGTTATTCGGCTACGTAAAAGGGGCATTTACTGATGCCAAAGAAGATAAAAAGGGCTTGTTTGACGAAGCGAATGGAGGAACAATATTCTTGGATGAAATAGGAGATATTTCGGCATTTATGCAACAATCATTACTAAGAGTATTACAAAGTAGCGAGATTTTGCCCGTAGGAGCAACTAAAGCTAGAAAAGTAGATGTTAGAATTGTTGCCGCAACACATAAGGATTTAGAAGCCATGTGCGAAGAAGGCTCTTTTCGCTGGGATTTATATTATCGGTTGTCGGTTGTGGAACTTTCTTTACCAACCCTTCAAGAAAGAGGGATTACTGAAAAGAAGAATTTTATAGACTTCTTTTTGGGAAAAATACAGAAAGAAATGAAAAAGCCCAAACGCCTAAAGTTAAGCAATGAAGTATATCAGAAATTGATAGATTATCCTTTTAGGGGAAATATCAGAGAGCTAGAAAACGCAATTATCAACCTCTATGTATTTTGTGATAAAGAAGTTCAACTTCAAGATTTACCTAAAAAGTTATTGCATAAATCTGCAAACAGTCAATCGTCTTTTAATTTGAAAGAGATAGAGAAAGACCTTATCATAAGAGCCTTAGCCTTTTATAAAGGAAATCAGACAAAGGCTAGTGAGGCTATCGGCTACCGTTCAATAAATACTTTTAAAAGTAAAATAAAGGAGTATGAGATAGAGGTTGGTTAATTTCCGTAAAAGTATATTACTGTAACCGACCATGAGTTTTGAATGATTTGTACTTCGTAAAATCGTCTTTTAATGTCAGAATCTAGTTGAATTAAGGAGACAAAATGAGAAAAGCTCAAGTGTGAAAGTAGTTTTTCTGGAGGGTAAGATTGTACCTACTCCAATTGTCCAGACACTGTCTGGACAATTATTCTTTATTCTTAAAGTTTCTATGGCAATAATTAATTCCTATTATTTAGTCTTGAAAATACGAAGGAAAGTAATTTAATAGTTGTAATAAGATTGGGCAATCAGCAATTGCCCAATCTTAATTACAGCTTCGAAGTATGTTTACGGTTAAATTACAAAAGGTTTTTCATTGCTTCGTCAAGTACATCATTACCGAATGAATCCAAGTATATTTTGGTTGTTTTTTCAGAATCGTGACCTAACATTTCTGAAATGATGGCTGTGGGTGTACCGCTTTTTTTCTGAATAGTTGCAAAAGAATGTCGAGCTACGTAAGTAGTTATTGTCTCATCAATCCCCAATATTTTTGCAATCTCTTTCATGTCTTCATTGGTCTGCCTGTTCACTTTATGGATGCGGTCTCTCATTTGTTGTGGCGTTTTATGGAAGTCTGAAAGAATCGGAAAAATATAAGAATCTTGACGCACGAAATTCGTTTCTCTAAAATATTGTAAAATCTTTTGAGCAGGAGGGAGGATTAAAATACTATAGGCCTCATTAGTTTTTTGGCGAGTATATTCTAATCGTCCATTGACAATATTTGACCATTTAAGATGTGCCATATCAACAAAGTTAATACCGCCACAATAATAACTAAATACGAAAAAGTCACGAGAACGAGCAAGACGAGAATGTAGAGGTAAATCCTGATTGATAATTGCAAGCATATCTTCTTTTGAAATCGCTCTTTTCTTTGTTTTTACATTTCGATATTTGGCAAAACCAAAATCCTTGAAAGGATAGTAGTCGGGTTTTACCAACTCCTCTTTTTTGGCATAGCCAAGCAAAGTGTTTAATGTTCTGAGGTAATAGAAAATAGTGTTGGGCATTAGTTTCTGAGAAATTAGCCAGTTTTCGTACTGCTTTAAATAATTGAAAGTTATATCTGAGAACTCTAAATCTTTTCCGTTTCTAAAAGTCTTGAGTTTATTAAGCGATTCTATAAAGGCATTTGCATAACCTACTTTGCCCGATTGTTCTTTTTTGTTAATTATCTCTTCGAAGTAATTGAATATGGTGATAGACTTTCGCTTCTTTTCGGCTTGGAGTATATTAGCTAACTCTTCTAAAGAATACTCCCTTCCTTGATTTTCCAGATTTAAGATTTCACGATTGGCCTTGTTTCGTACAGAATCAATCGTGATGTTCATTTCTTTATGGTTCGGATGCTTCTTTTTTTGGTAATTATTTTTATCATCCCAAAGGTCAGGAAGGCAATTAAAACCTAATGAAATTTTCTTTTGTTTTCGGTCTTTTGTGATTCTCAAAATAACGGGATGTTCGCCATTTTTAAGTATCTTGCTTTTGTAAAGTAGTACTTTTACCGAAGTCATAGTATATTTTGTTTACGAGTACAGGTGTTTACACTATTCTTTTGGTGTAAACATGGTGTAAACAAATGTAGCAAATAACTATGATTAAATGAAAGCAACAGAAAAATAAAAATAGTTATATTGTTGTTTTTCAAATAAATAGAAAAATATAGAAACTATTAAAATATAACTGTTATACTTCTGGGGGGCGTGTGGTCGCAGACGGTCGGCCGTTGCCGTTCAAATCCTGTCATCCCGACATAAAAAAGGACAAAGCTGATTTATTCAGCTTTGTCCTTTTTTATTGCCCTGAAATTTAAAATATTGTATCTACAGCCTTGTTAAAATGTCCTATAAAAAAACAACGAAATTGAAAGCAGCATAGCATTATCATGCTTTTTGTTTTAACTGCATGGAATTTTCAAACCTTTTTTATAAATTATGTTGCCTATACGATATTAAATTTATCAATCAAAACGTATAGTTCTTGCCTCGTGGCTAAAATGAGTAAGGATAATTTAAAACACTACAAACAAAATGGGACTATTTGACAAATTAAGGAATGAATTTATTGACATTATTGAATGGATTGACGAATCTAATAATACATTGGTATATCGTTTTGACCGTTACCAAAACGAAATTAAGAACGGCGCTAAACTAATCGTCCGTGAAAGTCAGGTAGCTGTATTTATCAAAGAGGGAAACATAGCTGACGTTTTTACCCCTGGTACACATACATTAAGTACCGCAAACCTCCCTATTCTTTCAACGTTAGAAGGCTGGAAGTATGGGTTTGATAGTCCTTTTAAAGCTGAAGTTTACTTTGTTAGTACGCGTAATATTACTGATCAAAAATGGGGGACAAAGAATGCTATTACACTTCATGATAACCGTTTTGGAATGATTGAAATACGTGCTTTTGGAACGTATGTAATCCGAATAAAAGATGCGACAATTTTTATGAAGGAAATTGTTGGGACAGATGGTTATTTTACAACCGATAAAATTGCGGAACAATTAAAAAGCATGATTGTGGCACGTTTTACTGATGCAGTAGGCCAAGCAAATTTACCGGTTGAAAATTATGCATCAAATATCAATGAAGTTTCAAAATTAGTTCATGATACTATCCGTGGAGAGTTTGAAGAATACGGCATTGAGTTAACTAAATTTGTCATTGAAAATGTTTCAATGCCTGATAAAGTTAAAGAAGAAATATTTGAATATAGCCGTCTGAATGCGATTGATTTAGATAAACTTACCAAAATGAAAATGGCTAAGGCCATAGAAGGGGCTGCCGAAAATGATGGAACAGCAGGGGCAGGAATAGGTTTTGCTGTGGCAGGAATGATGAACCATGTTTTTCAACAAAGCGCACAAAACCAATCAACTGCTCAAACCCCACCACCCATACCACCCACTTTAACATATTATACAGTCATAAACGGACAACAATCTGGACCATTTGAAATAGATATTTTAAAGCAAATGGCTGTTCAAAATGTATTTACAAAAGAGACGCTCGTATGGTATGCAGGCATGGCTAACTGGACTAAGGCAGGTACATTACCTGAATTAAAACATCTATTTGAATTAGTTCCGCCACCGATACCAGAGTAGTAAAATGGAAAATACAGAAAACAAACCGAGTGAAGGCGTAAAGTTTGCTTGTACTGGCTGTGGTGCTTACTTAAAATACGAGCCTGGTACACAGTTGCTTAGTTGTGAGTATTGTGGCTTTGAAAATGAAATTATAAGAAAAGATGACCCTATTGAAGAACTTGATTATGTTGAGTTTATTAATAATAGTGCTTCTAATAAAACTATTACTGAACATTTTGTAACATGCGAAAGTTGTAACGCTACATCAACAATAAGTGACTTAAGTTCTGCTAGTTGCCCTTATTGTTCAACTCCGTTAATTATCAAAAATGCTTTTATTGAAAATGTTATTCAGCCCAAATCATTACTTCCTTTTAAGCTTGATATAGGCCACGCCAAAGATGAGTTTAAAAAATGGCTTAATAGTCGTTGGTTTGCGCCAAGCGACTTAAAGAAAGTACTTAGTATTGATAACTTTAAAGGGATTTATTTGCCCTATTGGACGTATGATACTTACACCTACACTAGTTATACTGGCGAGCAGGGTATCTATTACTACGAAACAGAAATGTATACTGTTACAGAAAATGGCAAATCAGTTACACAAACTCGCCAAGTTCGTAAAACACGATGGTATTATGTAAGCGGTAATGTTCAAGTATCATTTGATGATTTATTAGTGCCAGCCACCAAATCACTTCCACCTGCTTACATCCTTCAACTTGAACCTTGGGACATGGAAAATTTAGTGCCTTTTGATAAAAGTTATTTGAGTGGATTTATAACTGAAAAATATCAAATTGACCTTAAAGAAGGATTTGAAGTCGCTAAAAATATGACTGAGGAAAGAATCAGGGAGGTTATTAGAAGAGATATTGGAGGAGACGAACAAAGAATCAATAATAAAAATACTAGCTACAAAAACATTACTTTTAAACATTTATTATTCCCTGTGTATGTTAGTGTTTACAAATACAATAACAAACTGTATCAGTTTTTGGTGAATGCACGAACTGGCGAAGTGCAGGGTGAGCGCCCTTATAGCTGGATAAAAATAACTTTTGCTGTGCTTGCGGTTATCGCTGTGATAGCGTCGGTAATATTCTATTTTAACAATTATCAAAGGTAATAATAGGTGTTAGTGTTTGAAACCTTCTTATTTTTAAAAAATATTTAAAAAAACAGTAAATCATCTGAGTTTTTACTTGGTCTGGCATGACAATTTGGTATTTATAAAGTCGAATACATATTATAAACCAAGTACTTAAAAAAATAACAAAGATGAAAAAACTAAAAAAATATCTTTTAATTACAGTGTTATTCATGTTCGTGGTGCCTGTTTCGGTACAAGCAGAGACCTCTGAACTAGAAAAAGTAAAAACAGAAAAAGCAGCATCTCCCGAGGTGAATGCCGAGGTAAAGTCTATGATGAATAGGCTAGAAGAAATAAAAGCAATGGATAAATCGAACATGAGTTCGGCTGAAAAGAAAGCCTTACGACAAGAAGTTCGTTCTATCAAAAAATCTATGAAAGAAGTAGGCGGAGGTGTTTACCTTTCAGCAGGTGCAATTATCATTATTGTTTTATTGTTGATTCTTTTACTTTAATTATTTATTGAGGTGTGAGCTAGCAAATGCGTTGACTAATTCACACCTCAAATTTTTTAATATCCTTCGTACTAAATGTGATGAAGTCTGATTAAAACAAATCTCCATTATTTCTCCGCACATACATTGGAAAAGGCAAAAAAGATTGACGCCCTCAATAAACTTATTCAAGTAAATAATGATCGCATAGTAGGTTATGAAACTGCCTTTAAAGAAACCTTGGATACATCCTTAAAAACCTTGTTTACTCATTGCATACAAACAAGTAAAGCAAATAACAAAGCTCTTATTCATGAAGTAGAACAATTAGGAGGCGAACCTATAAAAGGAACCAAAACGGCTTTTAAGTTCCTAAGAGTTTGGATGGAAATCAAGACGTGGCTTACAAATCATGCTAATAAATCTATTCTAAGGTCGTGTGTTTTTGGCGAAAAGATCGCTCTAATAATATACAAAAAAGTACTAGACGACCATCTGGAAATCCTTGAGGATAAATACGTCGTTATGATTGCTACGCAGTTATCTTTTATTGAAAATGATTACCATCAGGTAAAGAGCCAACTAAGCAAAAAATATACCTCATAAATATTCAACTTTCAGGATATTCAGTTGCCCATCAAATGTATAATTCCTTGGAGTACCTGTTGGAATATTTACTTTCGAGATTGCCTCATTATCAATTTTTTCTAAATACATCATTAAGGCTCTCAAACTATTCCCATGTGCTACTATCAGCACGTTCTCACCATTTTTCAGTTTTGGTTCTATCTCCGACTGATAATAGGGAACAGTTCTGTTATAAGTATCTTCCAGACTCTCTCCTCCGGGTGGACGAACTGCAAAGCTTCTTCGCCAAATCAATACTTGTTCTTCCCCATACTTTTTGGCTGTTTCTTCCTTATTCAGTCCTTGCAAATCTCCATACTTCCGTTCATCCAAAGCGCCATTTTTAACAACTGGCATAGTTTTTTGATGAATTTCTTGTAGAATAATTGCTAAAGATTTCTGAGCACGTTTCAACATTGAGGTATAAGCAATATCATAGTTGATTGCTTTAATCTTTTTCCCTGCCGACAAAGCTTCTTGTTCTCCTAAAGGAGTCAATGCTACGTCTACATTTCCAGTGAAACGATTTTCTAGATTATAGGACGATTGTCCGTGCCGTATCAATGTTAATATCGTCATTTGTTTATTTTATCAGTACTGAAAAGTAAGTTTAATAACATAACGATATTAATGCATAGCTTATTCGAGGATGGTCTGAATAGTATAACAATTACAAAGAAAATAAGCGTTTGTAATGGTGAAATGCTTTTGAACCATATTCTTTCCTAACTACTTTCATTAACAAAGTTATATACCGTTTAAAGCCCTTTGGTATAGGGAATGAGATTTTATGAAAACAGATTCAGAAATGTCAAAAGTTGAAGTAGGGAAAAAATACGTTATCTCAAAAAAGATAGATGCTTTTTTTATAGATTTATACAATGTCTATACGTTTATTCTCAGATTTTTCAGAGAAGCTTTTTCAGCTCCTTTTGAATTCAAGGAAATCATCAATCAATGCTATTTGGTTGGTTATAAGTCATTAGCCTTAATTTCTTTAACAGGTTTTATTACGGGAATCGTATTCACCAAGCAGTCTCGCCCATCATTGGCAAACTTTGGCGCTACCTCGTGGCTACCGTCGCTAATATCTATTGCTATCGTCAAAGCCTTGGCACCATTAGTTACGTCTTTGATTGCGGCAGGCAAGGTGGGTTCTAATATGGGAGCCGAACTAGGCTCAATGAAAGTAACCGAACAAATTGATGCGATGGAAGTATCAGCTACCAATCCATTCAAATATTTGGTAGTAACCCGTATTACAGCCGTTACAATCATGATTCCTATTTTGGTTTTATACACAGGTTTTGTAGGCATGATGGGCTCTTATTTAAATATACACAAAACCGAGCTAACCAGTTTTGTTGCTTTTTTTAAAAGTGCTTTTGCTAACATCACCTTTTTAGATATTTATGCTTCTATTTTCAAAGCCATTTGTTATGGCTTTACCATTGGCGTAGCGGGTTGTTATCAAGGTTATCATGCAGAAAACGGTACGCAAGGGGTGGGCAAAGCTGCTAATACGGCAGTAGTAATATCCATGTTTTTAATTTTTGTAGAAGAAATGGTTATTGTACAATTTGTGAACGCTATTAGGTAAAAAGGAATGAAAGATAAGACCATAGATAACGAAATCGTGATTGATATCAAGAATTTGAAAAAATCTTTTGATACGCTAAAAGTGCTTGATGGTATTGATTTGACCATTTATAGAGGTGAAAACGTAGCTGTATTGGGGCGTTCGGGAACTGGAAAATCGGTGTTAATCAAAATAATATCTGGCTTATTAAAACCAGACTCGGGTACTGTAAAGGTACTGGGACAGGAAATAGATAAACTTAGTCTTGAAGCCTTGCAGGAACTGAGGATGAAAATAGGTTTTTCTTTTCAGAATAGCGCTTTATATGATAGTATGAGCGTAAGAGCGAACTTAGAGTTCCCACTGGTAAGAAATAAGCGTGACTTGAGTAAAAGCGAAGTAAACAACGCCATTGAAGAAGTATTGCACGAAGTAGGGTTGTCTCAAACTATCAATCAGATGCCCTCTGAACTATCTGGAGGACAAAGAAAGCGTATTGGTATTGCACGGACACTCATTTTGAAGCCAGAGATTATGTTGTATGACGAACCTACCTCTGGCCTAGACCCTATTACCTCTATTGAAATTAATAACTTAATTGTAAAAGTACAGCAGGAATATAAAACCAGTTCAATAATCATTACTCATGACCTTACTTGTGCTAAAACTACTGCCAATAAAGTGACGATGTTACAGAATGGGAAATTTCCCAAAATTGGTACTTTCAAAGAAGTTTTTAGCTCAGATGATGAGAGCCTGAGAAGTTTTTATGACTATAATTTTATTAACGATAAATGAAAATGGTAAAAAATAATCGCCCCGTAGTTGTTGGAATCTTCATCCTTTTGGGGATAGTAATTCTATTCCTTACCCTGTTTACCATAGGCGGACAAAAAGAAACCTTTGTGAAATCATTCACAGTAAAGGCTATTTTTAACGATGTGGGTGGTTTATCAGTTGGTGCTAACATCTGGTTTTCGGGTGTAAAGGTAGGAACGGTAAAGAAAATTGGGTTTTATGGTAACTCACAAGTTGAAGTTACAATGAACATAGAAAAAGATGCAGAGAGCCATATCCGTAAAGATGCCAAAGCTAAAATTGGTTCAGATGGCTTCATTGGTAATAAAATAGTAGTTATCTATGGTGGTACCCCCGCTTATCCACCAGTACAAAAAGATGATTTACTAAAAGTAGAGGATGGCATCAGTACTGATGATATGTTAGCAACGCTACAAGCAAATAATAAAAACTTGCTTGCTATTACTAACGACTTCAAGAGTATTAGTGGCAAAATGAATTCAGGGAAAGGTAGTTTAGGCAGTTTATTAAACGACCCTAGCTTTGCTGTAAATCTGAACAAAACCGTAGGGCATCTGCAAGAAATGGCTAGTAATCTTAAAACTGTTTCAGAAAATAGTATGACGACTATGAAGAATTTTGAAGAGTTCTCTGGTAAAATTAATCGCCCAGGTAATTCCATTAATGATTTTGCTAGTGATACGCTTGTGTATAATAGAATTGTAGGTACCGTTACGCAGTTACAAAGTGCGTCGGCTTCAGTGAATAAGTTTACAGCCAACCTAAGAATGGTGAGCGAGAAAATGAATAGAAAAGATAATACAGTAGGAGTATTGTTGAATGATTCGGCATCGGCCACATCAATAAAAATGACCTTGAAGAACTTAGAGACTGGTAGTAAGAAACTAGATGAAGACCTTGAAGCGATTCAGCATAATTTCTTATTCAGAGGCTTTTTTAAGAAAAAGGAGAAAGAGAAAAATAAAGCTGACTGAAATCGTTAGTATTAAAGTTTCAAGAATAGCATTTCCAAAAAAATATTCCTTATGACTAGCGAGGGACTTAAGTCC
>NZ_JBWKYN010000080.1:0-25648 GCF_059423785.1 Arcicella sp. GW458-12-2-14-TSB2
GCGATAGACTTTGTGAATCATCAAGCATTTAGGGCTTGGGTATTTAACAAAGAGCTCGACGCAAATGATGATTTATTGCTTTGGTTATCAAATATCCAAGGTAACCATCATGAATTAGAAAAAGCGAGAATGTACTTATTGAATATTCATAATATGCAACCTGAAATTTCGGAAGAATATGTAGAAGACAAAATACAAGATTTTTGGAAAAAAGCAGAAGAAAAAAACTTGAATATTGAGGTTGCTCAACCAGCAAAGAAATTTAGGATTTTAGATTGGCTCGTCGCTGCAGCATCTGTTTGTTTAATTATTGGCTTGATGTGGGTTTTGTTGCCCAACCGTGAGCAAAGCGTGAATAGTTTAATTTCAGAGCTGTTCATTAATGACCAATCCTCAGACCAAATAGAGAAAGTAAACAAAGGAACAGAAAGTATGAATGTTCTTTTGCCAGATGGCTCTAAAGTAACGCTTGAACCTAACAGTTCAGTGAGTTATCCTGAGGCATTTGATAAAGAAATGAGAGAAGTAAGTCTAGTAGGGGAAGCTTTTTTTGATGTAGTGAAAAATCCTGACCAGCCTTTCATTGTACATTTTAATGAATTGGTTGTCAAAGTATTAGGAACAAGCTTTACCATCAGTGCTCCTAAGGACGACAACAAGATGCAAGTACTG
Organism: Arcicella sp. GW458-12-2-14-TSB2; assembly: GCF_059423785.1. NCBI lineage: Bacteria > Pseudomonadati > Bacteroidota > Cytophagia > Cytophagales > Flectobacillaceae > Arcicella > Arcicella sp. GW458-12-2-14-TSB2. The sequence continues at coordinate 673 of NZ_JBWKYN010000080.1, forward strand.
GTAAAAACAGGAAAAGTATCAGTATTTGAAAATAATGAATGGCAAAAATTGAAAAATGACACCAATCCTGCTGTTCGGGGAGTAATCATTACGGCGAATCAGAAGGTAGAGTATTTGAAAGAAACAGCAAAATTTGAGAAGAAATTGGTGGATAGTCCAGCAATTATCAATCCAGTGCTTTCAGAAAATGATTTTACTTTTGATGAAACGCCATTGATGGATGTTTTTGAAAAACTAGAGAGGGCTTATGGAATCAAAATCGTTATTGACGAAAATCAAGTGGCTAATTGTACACTTACGGCTACTTTATCTGACGAACCACTGATTGAAAAGCTCAACCTCATTAGCAAAATTATCCATGGTAATTATGAAATGATTGATGGACAAATTGTGATGAATGTGAAGAGTTGTAAAAAATAAGATTTTTAAGGATTTTGCACTAGAGGACTTAATGAGAAAGGCAAACAAGATTTAAGAATAGATGCTGAAGTGAATGCCTTGTTGAAATTAGTAAAATTTAAAACGTATATGTGAAGCGTTATTAAATTTTAGACCTGAATTCCATTAAAAATACCATTGTATAAATACTAACAATAAACCCCAAATTAATTATGAAAACATAAGTTTACTTTACATGAAAAAAGCCGACAGTGTTTGCACCACTATCGACTCCATTCCATTACGTCTCCCCAAAACGGATTTTAATTTAGAGGTTTTTTTGCACAAAACCTCAGGGGAATATTTTGTCCAGATATGTCTAAAAACCGTACAAAACAGTCAAAAGTATGAAAAAAAAGCAAAATTTACAACGATTACTATTGGGAATTATGAAGGTGACGTTGATTCAAATTTGCATGGTTGTTTTATTCACGAGCTTTGTTTTCGCTCGGGATTCTCATGCACAGGAGGTACTCAATCAGCAAATTTCTTTGACTATTGAGAACCGAGATATCAAAACAATTTTAACACAGGTAGAAAAACTGACTGATGTCAAGTTTATGTATAGTGCCGAAGTAATTCAGGCAAAGAGGAAAGTATCGTTCTCTGCGAGAAACGAGAAACTTTCTGAAGTATTAGATAGGCTTCTTTTACCCCTCAAGATTAGCTATGAGGTTAGTAAAAAGAGGATTTTATTGAGTTCAAACGAAGTCCATGAGTCGCCAAAAAACGAAGACCCCGCTGATAATACAATAGAGAATGCTATCATTTTGGCTGAAGTAACTGGAACAGTTACTAACAGTAAAGGAGAGGCCGTTCCAGGTGTAAGTATTAGAGAAGAAGGAACAGGAAACGGGGCGGTTTCGGATGCAAGTGGGAAGTATACAATTGCTGTTAAAAATGAAAAGTCAGTGTTGATATTTACATCCGTAGGTTATAAACCTTTTCAGGCTACAGTTGGCTCACAGAAAGTATTCAATATTGTTCTAGAAGATGACAACACACAATTGAATGAAGTAGTGGTAATTGGTTATGGAACAGTGGAAAGAAAAGAGTTAACCAGTTCTGTCGCTAAAATCGACGCTAAAAATTTCAATAGAGGAAACGTAAACAATCCAGCACAATTATTACAAGGAAAAGTGGCCGGTTTATCAATTGTAAGACCAGGTGGAAACCCTAATGAAGATTTTAGTATTAGGTTAAGAGGCCTCTCTACTTTTGGTGCGAACTCTCAGCCTTTAATTGTAATCGACGGAGTAATCGGGGGGTCATTAAATGCTTTAGACCCAAATGATATTAAATCAATTGAAGTACTGAAAGATGCTTCTGCGGCAGCAATTTATGGAACAAGGGGTTCGTCCGGTGTAATTATCGTGACGACAAAAAGAGGAACTACTGATGGCAAAGCAAGTATAGAATATAATACTTATGTTTCTAGCGAAGAAGTAGCAAGATTTGTTCAAAACTCAACCCCTGAGCAATTTGTTGAAGCGGGCGGTCAAGACCTTGGTTACAAAACTAATTGGTTGGATTTAGTAACCAGAAAAGGCATTTCAAATGTACATAATCTTTCTTTTTCAAATTCTTCAGGATCAACGAGTTATACAGGTTCAGTAAATTATAGAGATGTGCAAGGTATTTATATTGGAACAGGATTTAAGCAAATCAATGCTCGTTTGAATTTAACACAAAGAGCTATTAATGACCGTTTGACTTTATCTTTTAACGTGGGGGTAACTAATCGTAATGCAAGTTATGGTTTTACTGATGGACTTCGTTTTGCAATTATTGCCAATCCTACCGCTCCAGTTTATATTAACAATGATCCTGCACAAGGATATTTAGAACCAAATAGCCCTGAATTTCATAATCCAGTAGCCATTGCGAAAGAGGCTGTTTCTGATGGTAAAATCAAAACATTGGTAGGAAGCATTCGTGCAGATTTTGAAGTATTAGACGGGTGGAATGTAGGAGCTTTTTATTCGAATCAAATTGATAACAATTTGGCTTCAACCTATTTAAGTTCAAAAATTAGATATGGCTCAGCAAGTGGTAGAGGTGGTTTAGCAACTAAATTCTCGCAAGATGGTAACAACGAATTGTTTGAAATGACTACATCTTATAAAAAGACTTTTAATGATTTGAAAATCAATTTAATAGGTGGTTATTCAAGACAATTGTTATCATTTGAAAATGTGTATGCCGCAAATGGTAACTTTATCACCGATGATTTACTATACAATAATTTAGGTTTAGGACTTGATATTGCCAATAAATTAGCCTCAATAACAAGTGCAAAAGAAGAATCAAGATTAGTCGCATTCTTCGGTAGGGCAATGTTGAATTATAAAGATAGTTACTTCTTATCAGCTGCAATAAGACACGAAGGGTCTTCTAAATTTGGGCCGAATCACAGATGGGGAGATTTTTATTCAGTAAGTGGGGGTGCAGATTTATTGAAAGTCTTAAAAATTTCAGCATTAACTACGCTTAAATTAAGAGCAGGTTATGGTGTAACGGGTGCTTTACCAAACCAAAACTATGAGTACTTGCAACGTTTGGGAACTGGGCCAAGATTCTTGTTTGAAGGTAACTTCGTGCCAAGTGTTGCTGTGGCTTCCAACCCAAATCCAGATTTGAAATGGGAACAAAAAGCAGAAACGAATATAGGTTTAGATTTTGGGTTGATTGATAATCGCTTGACAGGTTCGGTTGATTATTATGTCCGTAATACTAAAGATGTATTACAAACAGTAAGTGTTTCGGTTCCACCAAATTTCTTCGGAACGTCGTTATTAAACATCGGTAAATTAAAAAGTGATGGATTAGAAGTCGGACTAAATTATGCAATAATGCCAAAAGGAATTAAAGGTTTGGTATATAATACAGGTTTAGTTTACTCTACTTATAATACAAAATTGGTAAGTTTTGATGGTAAGCAATCTGAGATTTATTTAGCTAATTTAGGCCCTCCAGGCTTGAACGGTACTTTAGTAGTTCGTTTGAAAGAAGGGGAGAAAATCGGAGATATTATGGCACCAATTTTTGAAGGGGTGGATGATAAAGGAGCAAGGATTATTAAAGATCTAAACGGCGATGGACAAATCACCAGAGCTGATTATGTAGTAGTAGGAAACGGATTACCAAAGTTTGAATTGGCTTGGAACAATAGTCTTGAATACAAAAATTTCGATTTGAATTTCTTAATTCGAGGGGCATTTGGTCATAGTTTGGTAAATATCAACAGAGCTTATTATGAAAGCCCAGCGGCATCAAATAACTACAATCCTGTTAGAACGAAATACTATTTATCGAACCTAAAACAAGGAGAATCTTGGAATAGCTATTACGTAGAAAAAGCAGATTTTGTAAAGCTTGATAATGTTACATTAGGATATAATGTAAACTTGAGCAAAAAATCAGCTTTCAAGAAAATTAGATTTTATGCTTCTGGCCAAAATCTATTTGTCATTTCTGGCTACACAGGTGTCGATCCTGAAGTACACTATAATGAAGGAGGAACAACAGGATCTCCATTGGCTCCAGGTATCGATCAACGTACTTCATATTTTAGAACTAAAACGTTCACTTTTGGTGTAAATATCGGATTTTAAGAACTTTAAAAAATTGTATTATGAAAAGATGGTATAAAGCTTCAGTTATGCCCATACTCGCATTTTTATGCTTGTCGTGTACTGATTTAGACTCAAAATTATATAGTGAACTTACTCCAGGAGATTTTTTTAAGAACGATGACCAATTTGTGGCCGCACTTGGTACCGCCTATACTCCATTATATTCTTATGCAGGAGACCCTTGGACAATCCAAGAGTTGAGTTCAGAAACCAGTGCAGCTCCTGCAAAATTTGGCCCTTGGGACGACGGTGGTGTATGGGCAGCCTTACACAGACATCAATTCAATCCAAATTTTGGTGCTTTTAATACGGCTTGGAACATGGGTTTTGGGGGTATTTCTACCTGTAACCGTTTGATTGAACAACTCACGGCTTTGGCTCCACCTGATAAATCAGCAGCCTTTGTGGCAGAATTAAGAGCGTTGAGAGCTTTCTATTATTTTTTGATGATTGATATGTTTGGTGATGCACCACTAATTACTTCCTTTTCAGCCGCCGAAGCGAATCCTGCTAGAAAACCACGTGCAGAAGTATATGCTTTTATCGTTAAGGAATTAAATGAAATTATCCCGAAATTACCTGAAACTGTTAATGCTACAACTTATGGACGTATCAATAAATGGAGTGCTTTAACAATTTTAACAAAACTCTATTTGAATGCAGGCGTTTATGCTGGCAAAACAGAATGGGCTTTAGCTGCTTCAACAGCAAAGCAAGTAATTGATGGTAACAAATATGCTTTAGAGGGCAATTACTTCAATAACTTTATCGTCAAAAATGATGCTTCTCGTGAAAATATTTTTATCATTCCTTATGAAAATGGTAATGCCAATGGTTTTAGTTTACACATGCAAACTTTGCATCCCCTAAATAAGGATACTTATAATTTTGCTACTGGTCCTTGGAATGGTTATACGGCTTTAGAGGAGTTCTATAATTCATTCTCTGATAATGATGCCCGTAAAAAACAATTTATCGTTGGACAACAATATACTTCGGATGGCAAACCGATACAAGATCCAAATGGTGCAACTGAAGTGGATTCAAAAGGAGCAAAAGACCCAGATGGAACACCATTAATTTTTACTCCATATATCAACGAGCTTACGCCTAAATGTTTCAGTCAGTCGGGAGCGAGATTAGGAAAATTTGAATTCCAAAAAGGGATTCAAACCAATATGGATAATGATTTTCCAGTGTTGAGATTTGCTGATGTTATTTTAATGCGTGCAGAAGCCCTTTGGCGTTTGGATAATAACAGTGCTGAGGCTGCTACTTTGATTAATCAAATTCGTAGTAGAGCTTCATTGCCAGCGTTATCGCCATTAAATGAAGATAATCTTTATAAAGAAATTATGCGTGAAATGGCTTATGAAGGACATTCAAGAACGAATGCCATTCGTTTTGGAAAATTTACCAGAGCTCGCTGGGAAAAACCAGAATCAACTGTGGCGAAATTGGTATTTCCAGTTCCAACAAGTCAGTTGAATGGTAACCCTAACTTTAAACAGAACACAGGTTATTGATATTTAGTGAGTTGCTGAATTGTGAATGAGGAAATCAACATTAGATAAATAGCAATTCACTCATTCATAACTTCTGGGAGGTTCACCTAGCTTTGACAACTCATTAAGAGTTGTCAAAGCTAAAATTTAAAAAAACAAAGAAATACATGTTTGTTCAAAAACGGTTTTATTGGCTGATTCCATTTTGTTGGTTACTTTTTTCTTGTGAAAAAATGCCTTCTTACTTTGGCGAACAAAAAATGTTTAGCAATTTACCCGCTTCTGAAACACATATTTATTTTGAGAACAACCTTACTTATACCGAAGCATTTAATACTTATACCTACCGAAATTTTTACAATGGTGGCGGAGTTGCCATTGGCGATTTGAATAATGATGGTTTGCCCGATGTTTTCTTTTGTGGCAACATGGTCAGTAATAAATTGTACTTAAATAAAGGCGATTTAAATTTTGAAGACATTACCCTCAATGCCGGATTAACAACTCAAGATGTTTGGTCAACTGGGGTAAGTATGGCAGATGTGAATGGTGATGGCTGGTTAGATATTTATGTTTGTAAATCGGGGAAACCAGGCGGAGCAACACGTAAAAATTCATTATATATCAACAACGGCTTAAAAACAGGGACAACCATTCCTACTTTTACCGACAAAGCTACCGAATACGGCATTGCAGATTATGGGCTATCGACTCATGCCGCTTTTTTTGATTATGATAAAGATGGTGATTTGGATTTGTATTTGCTCAATAACTCTATCAGAACGGTTGGTATTTATGATTTAATCAAAGACCAACGCAAGATTCGTGACCCTAAAGGAGCGAATAAATTATACAGAAACAACGGAAATACTTTTGAGGACGTCAGTGAAAATGCAGGTATTTATGGTAGTGCTATAGGTTTTGGCTTGGGCGTGACGATTGGAGACATTAATAAAGATGGTTGGCAAGACATTTATGTTTCAAACGATTTCTTTGAAAAAGACTACCTTTATATTAACCAAAAAGATGGTACTTTTTCTGAATCCTTAGAACAATACATGGGGGAAATTAGTCTCGGTTCGATGGGGGCAGACATGGCAGATATAAACAATGATACTTATCCAGATGTATTTGTTACCGAAATGCTGCCTGAAAGTAATGAGCGAATTAAAACAAAAACGGCTTTTGAAGATTGGAATAAATACCATAGCAATATCTCAACGGGTTATTACAAACAATTTCCCAGAAATGTATTACAGCTCAGTTTAGGAAAAACAAATAAAGGAGAAATGGCATTTAGCGAGATTTCTCGCTTGGCTGGTGTAAGTGCTACAGACTGGAGTTGGGGGGCTTTGATGGTAGATTTAGACAACGATGGATTCAAAGATATTTATGTGGCAAATGGAATTTTCAAAGATTTGACAGATTTAGATTATATCAATTACTACGCCGACCCGATTACGATTAAAAGATTGATGCAGGAAAAAGGGAAGTTTTTAAAGGAATTGATTGATGCTATTCCTTCCAATCCTTTGCCGAATTATGTATTTCATAATCAAGGAAATAAAGCTTCTGCTTTTCAGTTTAATAATGTTACCAAAGATTGGGGATTGGACATTCCAAGCTTTTCAAATGGGTCAGCTTATGGTGATTTAGACAATGATGGCGATTTAGATTTGGTCATCAATAATGTAAATATGCCAGCAATGGTTTTACGAAACAATGTCAGAGAAGTGAACCCTAATCAACATTTTTTAAGTATCGCCCTCAAAGGTTTAGGGAAAAACACTGCTGCTTTAGGGACACAAGTAACAGTGTATAAGCAAGGGAAAAGTTTTTATCAAGAATTAGCACCAATGCGAGGTTATCAATCTACCGTTGATGACAGATTACATTTTGGTTTAGGTGATATTCAAGAAGTGGATTCTATCCAAATTCTTTGGGCTAATCAGAGTTCACAAGTACTGAAAAAGGTAAAAACGAATCAGTTTTTAACGATTCGACAAGAAGTTTCTGAACCTATTCAAGCTCAACAGATAGTTGTAAAGACTGTTTTTCAAGATGTTACCAATGATTTTAGCGTAAATTATCAGCATCAAAAAAGCACTTTCATTGATTTCAATCGTGACCCATTACTCTTTCATGGTATTGAAAATAAGAGTACTCAGACGGCAGTGGCAGATGTGAATGGAGATGGATTAGAGGACTTTTTTGTAGCAGGGTCTTTTGGAAAAGCAGGACACTTATATCTTCAAACCAAAGCAGGGAAATTTAAAGTATCGGTACAAACGTGTTTTGAAAAAGATAAATTCCATGAAGATAACGCCGTACTTTTCTTTGATGCCAATGGCGATACCTTCCCAGATTTATACATTGGCAGTGGTGGATCGGCTTTTATTGACAATTCCCAAGAATTGAAAGATAGGCTTTTTATCAATGATGGTAAAGGTAATTTTCAGCAAGTAGAAAAAGCCTTGCCCAATATTTTAGAGAATACTTCCTGTGTAAAAGTAGGTGATTATGACCAAGATGGTGACAAAGACTTACTGGTCGGCACAAGAGCAAAAGCCTTTTACTATGGTTTTCCTGTGAATGTTCATCTTTTACAGAACGATGGGAAAGGAAACTTTAAGGAAGTAAGTAATCAAATTGCACCTGCTTTACAAGAAATCGGAATGGTGACTGATGTCGCTTGGCTGGATTATGACCAAGACCACGATTTAGATTTTGTGATTGTAGGCGAATGGATGGGCATCAAATTATTTGAAAATAACAAAGGGAAATTCACGGAAAAGAGTAAAGCATTGGGTTTTGAAAACACCAATGGTTTTTGGAATTGTCTGGCGGTTGCTGATATAAATCAAGACGGATTTCCAGATATTGTAGTAGGAAATCTAGGCGAAAATACTCATTTAAAAGCTACATTAGAAAAACCATTAGCAATGTACGCCCATGATTTTGACCAAAATGGAAAGAATGAACAAATCATTACGAGATATATTGGAGAATCGTCGTATCCTTTGGCAACTCGCAAAGACTTATTAGCTGAATTGCCATTACTGAAACGCAAATTGCCCTTGGCAAAAGATTATGCCAATACTAAAATTGAAGATTTATTTGATGAAGATATTTTACATCAAGCCAAAAAATCTTCAGTGTTTACAACGAAATCAACTTGTTTTATGAATCAGGCAGGGAAATTCATTGCACAAACTTTGCCAATCGAAGCACAAGTTGCCCCGATTTATGCTTTAGTAATAGAAGATTTTGATGGGGATAAAAAACTGGATATACTCTGTGGCGGAAATTTATACACAGCCAAACCAGAAGTAGGCATTTACGATGCTAGCGTTGGGCAATTATTAAAAGGCGATGGAAAGGGACATTTCAAGGTGTACTCAATGGCAAAATCGGGGTTGTGTATCAAAGGAGAAATCAGAGGAATAAATAAAATACAAGTAAAGGGGGGTAAGCATTGGCTAATTTCCAAAAAGAATGATAAAATAAGTATTCTGAAAAATACGCTATAAAATTCCAATGATATGAAAATCAATAAATTATATATTTATACTTTGCTGTTTGTGCTACTTTTAGGAGCTTGTAAACGAACACCTGAAGAACAATATTTAAGCTTAGAATCGGAAGAATTAGCTAAAAAAGTTAGATATGATCAACTTTTCAAAGGGCTATACTTAGGTATGAAAGATTCTACTTTTTTTGATTTTTGTTTGAAAAAAAATATCCATAAAGAATTCTTCCAAGGCGGACAAAAGAATAGTGCTTGGATTATGACGAAAATAAAAGCACCTAATGATAGAACCTTAGAAGTTAACTTTTTTCCAACTTTTAAAGCGCGAAAAATAGCAGAATTAAATGCGGCTTTTTACTATCAAGATGCTGCCGTAGCATGGAAAGTGGGTGCAAGTAATGATAAACTGTTAAACGAAGTCATTCAACTCTTAGAATCTTGGTATCAACGGAAATTTATTAAGATTAATAGTCCTTTTTTTTTCAAAAATGATGTATTCGTTACCGTGCGTGGCAACTGTAGAATTGTTGTTTCGGAAGAACCGCAAAGCAATGTCATCAATGTAAGATTTATCGATTTATCAGCTCCAAAACAGTAGTCCATGCAAGATTTGAAAAGAAATATATTGGGTCTGATTTTATTATTTACTTGTTGGGCTTGTCAGTGGAGTCAAAGTGAAAAACCTTTGTTTACCGAATTGTCGACCGCCGAAACAGGTATTGATTTTCAGAATACCGTTACTGATACCAAAGATTTCAATATTTATACCTACCGAAATTTTTATAATGGCGGTGGCGTAGCCATTGGCGACATCAACAATGATGGCTTGCAAGACATTTATTTTACCGCTAACATGGGGAAAAACAAATTGTACTTGAACAAAGGTGATGGAAAATTTGAAGATATTTCTGAAAAAGCAGGCGTAGAAGGGACAAAAGCATGGTCAACTGGCGTGACGATGGCAGATGTAAATGGAGATGCTTGGTTAGATATTTATGTTTGCAACTCTGGTGACGTAAAAGGCGATGACAAGGAAAATGAGCTTTTCATTAATAATCAGAATGGTACTTTTAGTGAAAAAGCAAAAGATTATGGCTTAGCTGACAGAGGTTTATCGACGCATGCTTCTTTTTTTGACTATGACCAAGATGGTGACTTGGATGCTTATATTTTGAATAATTCCTATCGTCCCATTGGCTCATTTAATTTAGCAACCATTGATAGAGACACAAGAGATGAATTGGGAGGCGATAAATTGTACAGAAATGATGGAGGGAAATTTAAAGACGTGAGTCAGGAAGCACATATCTATGGCAGTGCTATTGGCTTTGGGTTAGGCTTGGTTGTTTCCGATTTCAATAACGATGGCTGGTTGGATATGTATGTCTGTAACGATTTTTTTGAAAGAGACTATCTCTACATCAATCAGCACGATGGTACTTTTTCAGAGGAACTAACACAGCAAATGCCCTCTATTTCTCAGGCAAGTATGGGAGCCGACGCCGCTGATTTAAACAATGATGGTTTACCTGAATTGTTTGTGACTGAAATGTTACCAAAGGACGAAGAAAGGCTTAAAACATCGATGACTTTCGAGAACTGGAATAAGTACCAGTATAACCAAAAGTACGGTTATCATCATCAGTTTACTCGAAATATGTTGCAACTCAATAATGGAGTAAATGACCACACGAAAGGTTCTTTCAGTGAAATTGGAAGATTTGCTGGCATAGAAGCGACCGACTGGAGTTGGAGCGCTTTGATGGCCGATTTTGATAATGACGGTTGGCGAGATATTTATGTGAGTAATGGTATTTATAAAGATATCTTGAATCAAGATTATTTGAAATTTATTTCAAGTGATGCTTTCGTTAAAACGGTTATCTCAAAAGATGGTGTAGATTATAAGAAATTAATAGACATTATTCCATCCAAACCGATTGAAAACTATGTTTTTGCAGGCAAAGCAGATTTACAGTTTGAAGACAAAACCAAGGCTTGGGGGCTTGATACACCCAGTTTTTCAAATGGTTCAGCTTATGGAGATTTAGATAATGATGGCGATTTAGATTTAGTCGTAAACAACGTCAATATGCCCGCTTTTGTGTATAGGAATGAAAGTAATGCCATTACTGGCAGAGGCAATTATTTAAAAATACAACTTAAAGGAAAAGATGCAAATACCTCAGCAATTGGGGCAAAAGTAATTGTATTTTCAGCAGGGAAACAATATATGGTAGAACAAGTGCCTTCTCGTGGGTTTCAATCTTCGGTAAGTAATGTGTTACAAATTGGGTTAGGGAAAAGCATTAAAGTTGACTCCTTGCTGATTCGTTGGCCAAGAGGATTATTCACCATAAGTTATCAAGTAAAAGTAAATCAAACCTTGGTTTTTGATGAAAAAACAGCTTCAACTTTTACTCCAAAGCTTGAACCAAACAAGCAAAATATTACTTTCTGGAAAGACATTTCTAAGGATTTTTCAGAAGATTTTTCGCATCAAGAAAATGCATATAGCGATTTTGACGATGTGCCATTGCTCTTTCAAATGCTATCGACCGAAGGACCGCATCTGGCCGTAGCTGATGTAAATGGTGATGGTTTAGAAGATATTTTTATCGGTTCAGGGAAGGGTTTCCCTGCTAAATTACTTCAACAAAAAGCAGATGGCAGTTTTGTACAGACCAATCAAAACCTTTGGGAAATGGACAAAAATGCAGAAGATGTTGATGCTGTTTTCTTTGATGCCGACCAAGACCATGATTTGGATTTGTACGTGGCAAGCGGTGGGAGTGAGGCAGAAGAGCAAAGTAATGAACTAAGCGACCGATTGTATTTTAATGATGGTAAAGGGAATTTTACAAAATCATTCCAATTTTTACCAACGATTAAATTTGAAAATACAGCTTGTGTAAAACCTGCTGATTTCGACCAAGATGGCGATATTGATTTGTTTGTGGGTATTCGTGCAGCCAATCGGCATTATGGTTTGCCACAAAATGGCTATTTTTTGCAAAATAATGGCAAAGGGCTTTTTAGCAATATTACACCCAAAATTGCTCCTGCTTTAAATCAAATCGGTTTGATTCGTGATGCAAAATGGATTGATGTTGATAGAGATAAACAGCTTGATTTAGTAATTGTTGGAGAGTGGATGGGTGTACATATCTTCAAAAATTCGCATGGAAAATTTGAAGATATTTCGGAAAAATTAGGCTTATCAAATTTAAAAGGTTGGTGGAATACGATTCAATCTGCTGATTTTGATAATGATGGGGATGAAGATTTGATACTCGGAAATCATGGCTTGAATTCTAGATTTAGAGCTTCTGAAGACAAGCCTATTCAACTTTTTGCTAGTGATTTTGATAATAATGGTTTCTTTGAGCAAATTCTGTGTACTTATAATGGAGATGCATCGTACCCTTTGGTTTTGCACCAAAATATCACAGCTCAATTGCCTTATTTGAAGACGAAGTACTTGAAAAATGAAAGCTATAAAAACCAAAAAATAAATGACTTATTTACACATGAGCAATTATCAAAAGCGACAAAACTAGAAGTAAATACCTTCGAAAGTATAGTACTAATTAATCAACAAAAAGAGGGGTTTAGGGTACAAAAATTGCCATATCAAGCACAGCTTTTTCCGATTTATGCCATTCATGTTACAGACATCAACCATGATAAATTTCCAGATTTGATGGTGGGTGGTAACCTCTACGAAGCCAAACCAGAAGTAGGCAGATACGATGCTGGTCGTGGACTTTGCTTATTGGGCAAAGGTGACGGTAGTTTTTCGGTGATACCAAATAAATCGGCTGGTATTTATGTAGAAGGGCAAATCAGAGATTTCAAAACCTTGAAAGTTGGCAAAAAAGAAGTATTAATGATAGCTAAAAATGGGGCTAAGTTTCAGGCTTTTTGTAAGGAAAGATAACCACTCGTAAATTCAATGATTATAAAGAAAGTAGATAGCGTTTATATTTATTCATACTTCAAAAGAGTTGTTCAAGCTTTTTTGTGCTTGTTTTTGTTCGTTACGTGTTCTACTAAAAAAAAGCCTTTGTTTCAATTATTAGATAATAAAAACACTAAAGTTGACTTCGTAAATCGCTTTTTAGAAACAGATGAAGTAAATCTGAACGAATATTTATATGCCTATAATGGTGGTGGCGTGGCGGTTGGCGACATCAATAATGATGGTTTTCCTGATATGTACTTTACAGCTAATCAATCTGGCAATACGCTGTACCTAAATAAAAGCAAAGAAAATGAACAGATTAGCTTTGAAGACATTACCGAAAAAGCAGATGTAAAAGGGCTTTTGGGTAAAAATTATTGGACAACAGGAGTAGTGATGGTGGATATTAATCATGATGGTTGGTTAGATATTTATGTTAGTCAAGTATCTGGTTATAAGGGTTTTATTGGGAGAAACCTTTTGTTTGTCAATAATCATAATCTTACTTTTTCCGAGAAAGCAAAAGAGTATCAACTTGATATGGTGGGTTACTGTCAACAAGCTGCTTTTTTTGATTATGATAACGATGGCGATTTAGATTTATATCAATTGAATCATTCAGTACATAGTCCAGAAGTATATCTTAACACGAATCTTCGTAGTAAAAGAGACCCAATGGCAGGCGATAAATTATTAAGAAATGATGATGGGAAATTTGTTGATGTCAGCGAAAAAGCCGGCATTTGGGGTTGGGCTGCTGGTTATGGTTTGGCGGTGAGTATTGCTGATTTAGATAATAATGGCTTTGCAGATATTTATGTTTCCAATGATTTCCATGAAAATGATTATATCTATTTCAATCAGGGCGACGGCACTTTTCTGGAAAAAAGTAAAGAAGCTACGACTTACACGAGTAATTTTTCGATGGGAAGTGATATTGCTGATATTAACAATGATGGTTTGTTGGATATTATGACTTTAGACATGAAGCCCGACGACGATATTGTCAGAAAACAATCGGCAGGAGCAGACCCTTTTGATATATTTCAGTTCAAACTTAGTTTTGGTTATCAAGCTCAATTTCCAAGAAATATGCTACAATTGAATCAAGGAAATTTGGATGGAAAAATGGGTTGCCAATTTTCAGAAATTGGTCAGTTGGCAGGTGTGGATGCTACCGATTGGAGTTGGTCAACTCTTCTGACAGATTTAGACAACGATGGTTTTAAGGATATTTTTGTTTCAAATGGCATCTATCGTCGTCCGAATGATTTAGATTACATCAACTATACCTACCAGAAAAATGTTAAAAAAAGTTCTTCTTTGAAACTTTCACAAATGATGCCAAGTGGAGCAGAACATAACTTTGCGTATAGGAATCAGAGTAACTTACAATTTGAGGACGTTTCGCAAGCTTGGGGTTTTTCAACAGTGGGCTATTCTATGGGAACGGCCTATGCTGATTTAGACAATGATGGTGATTTGGATTTAGTTATCAATAATCTCAATGCTTTGGCCTCAGTATATGAAAATCAGTCGAATGCCGAAGAAAATCATTACTTAAAAATTCAATTAAAAGGGGCAGGAAAAAATCCATTTGGGATTGGAGCAAAAGTAGAATTAGTGACTCAAAAAGGCACAATAGTTCAGGAATTACAGCCTACTCGTGGTTGGCTTTCTTCGGTAGATTATATCTTGAATTTTGGTTTGGGGAAAATAAAAACCATTGAAACGATAAAAGTAACTTGGGCAAATGGCAAAGTACAAGTATTGAAAAATGTATCTATCAATCAATTACTTGTCCTTGCCGAAAAGAATGCTTCTCCTGAAAAACCTTTACCGGAAAAAGCAAAGCAAAAACTTTGGCAAGACATTACTAAACAAAGCAATATCAATTTTGTACATCAAGAGAACTCATATTCAGATTTTGCTAATGAACGCTTAATGCCACAAATGCTTTCAACGCAAGGTCCGAAAGTAGCAGTGGGGGATGTGAATGGAGATGGTTTGGAAGACTTTTTTGTGGGCGGAGCCGTGAACCAAGCTGGCGTTTTGTATCTACAGAAAAACGAAAAATTTGTACTGGGTAATCAGCAGGCATTTATTGCAGATAAACAATACGAAGATGCTGATATTCAATTTTTTGATGCTGAGAATGATAACGATTTAGACTTGTTGATACTAAGTGCAGGAGGACAAACAAATGAGGCGAGCCTTACGCCATTAAGATTATACTTGAATGATGGCAAAGGAAATTTTAGTCGTTCGCCCAAAGAATTGCCTTTACTTTGGAGTAATAAATCTTGTTTGGTGACGGCAGATTTCGATGGGGATAAGCGAATGGATATTTTTGTAGGAGTGCGTTCTATTGTAAAACAATATGGTATTTCAGCAGATAGTTATGTACTGATGAATCGAGGGAATGGAGAATTTGCTTTAGATATGAGCACAAAAAATGCCGTCTTCAAAAATTTGGGTATGGTTACTTCAGCCATTTGGATGCCTAACAGTAAAGAGTTGGTCGTGACTGGAGATTGGATGCCAATTACTATTTTGAAAAGAGAAGCGAACGGCACTTTCTCAAAAAGAATAATCGAACATACTGCTGGTTGGTGGAATTGTTTGAAAGCTTGTGATTTAGACAATGACGGAGACGTTGATATTTTGGCAGGAAACAGAGGTATTAATTCAGATTTGAGAGCAAGTACTGAATATCCCGTAACATTAATGGTGAAAGATTTTGACAATAGTTTTTCTACCGACCCCATTATTTGTCATTTCAGAAATGGGAAAGAAAGATTGTATGAAGGCTTGGACGAACTCAAAAAACAAATGCCCATGATTCAAAATCGTTTTCATGAGTATAAGTTTTTTGCGGTGAGTCAATTGAAAGATATTTTTCCAGAAGCATTTAAAAAAAATGCTGTAATTAAAAAAGTAGAAACTTTTGAATCGCTACAATTAATCAATGACGGACAAAGTAATTTTCAAATAAAAGTACTTCCGAAACATTTTCAGTTTGCTCCGATTTACACTTTTTGTACCAAAGATTTTAATCAAGATGGAAAAATTGATTTGGTTTCTGGCGGTAATTTTTCAGGATTCAAGCCCAATTTGGGTATGATGAATGCAAGTTTAGGTACTTTTTCAGAAGGTAATTTAAAAGGCAATTTTAATCATATTCCAACCTATCAAAGTGGTTTAAATATTTCAAAAGAAGTACGTGATATTCAATCAATTCGGCTTGGAAATCGTAATTGTCTTTTGATAGCAAACAATAACGAACATATCCAATTATTTCAATTTTTTAAAAATCAACAATAATACTATGAAAAAAGTACTCTTTATGGCGTGTTGGCTTTTGGCTTTTTATGCCAATGCCCAAAAGCTTTCTTATGATTATCCCATCAAACCCATTGATTTCACCAAAGTAAAAGTAACAGGTGGTTTCTGGAAAAGTCGTTTAGATACTGTCGAAAACAAAACAATTCCTTATGCATTTCAAAAATGTGAAGAAACGGGTAGAATCAATAATTTTATTTTTGCAGGGGGACTAAAAGAAGGAAAATTCAAAGGAAGTTTTGGCTTTGATGATTCGGACGTTTATAAAATCATCGAAGGGGCTTCTTACTCTTTGATGAACGAACGAAATCCTAAATTAGACGCTTATTTGGACAATGTAATTTCGTACATTGCTGCTGCTCAAGAAGATGATGGCTATTTATACACAGCTTGGACGTTGAAAGCGAATGATTACAACAAATTTCAATGTTGTACTTATGACCCTAAAGGGAGATTTTTGGGTGAAAAAATGAGCCATGAATTTTATGACGCTGGTCACATGTATGAAGCTGCGGTTGCCCATTATGTTGCTACTGGGAAAAAGTCATTCTTGAATATTGCTACTAAAAATGCAGATTTGATTTATGATTTGTGTGTAAATAAAGGTTTACAAAGCTATTCGGGACATCAAGAAATTGAGCTGGGTTTGATTAAATTATTTAGAGCAACCAATAATAAGAAGTACCTTGATTTAGCAAAACTTTTACTTGAAAGACGCGGTCATCAGCCACTTACAGGTAACAAGACCGACTTCGATAGTCCTGCTTATTCTCAAGACCATTTGCCTGTTACTCAACAAGATGAAGCTGTTGGTCATTCTGTGCGTGCGGTTTATATGTATGCGTCGATGGCAGATATTGCAGCCATTACGGGTGATAAAGCGTATCTTAAGGCAATTGATAAACTTTGGGAAGATATTGTTAGTAAAAAAATGTATGTGACTGGTGGTTTGGGAGCGGCACACGGTATCGAAGGTTTTGATGTAGCTTATGCTTTACCAAACGACGCTTATGCAGAAACCTGTGCGGCTATTGCTAATGTTTATTGGAATCACCGTATGTTTTTATTGCATGGCGAATCTAAATACATGGACGTTTTAGAAAGAACTTTGTACAATGGTTTGATGTCGGGTTTGTCTTTAGAAGGAGACAAATTCTTTTATCCAAATCCACTTGTATTTGATGGAAAAGAAAAGTTTAATCAAGGAGCTACTTGTCGCAGCCCGTGGTTTGATTGTTCATGTTGTCCTTCAAATCTTTCAAGATTCGTGCCTTCGGTTTCGGGTTATGTGTATGCAGTAAAAGATAACAGCATTTTTGTAAACTTATTTATGAATTCAGAAGCGACTTTAGTGGTAAATAATCAAACAATTCAATTGGCTCAAACAACGAATTATCCTTGGAGTGGCGAAGTAAATTTATCAGTCAAAACTTCAAAATTAACGCTTGCTACTTTACGTATTCGTATTCCAGGTTGGTCGCAAAACGAAGCTGTACCAAGTGATTTATATTATTTCAACGCTACTTCATCTGCCAAAACTATCATTAAATTAAATGGTAAAGCGGTTGCTTATAAAATCGAAAATGGTTATGCTTTAATTAATCATTCTTGGAAAAGTGGCGATAAAGTAAGTATCAGTTTCCCGATGGAAAACAAAACGTTGACAAGTAATGCCAATATCAAAGCGAACGTGAATAAAATAGCTGTTCAAAGAGGGCCAATGTTGTTTTGCGTAGAAGCACAAGACAATGACAACCATGCTTTAGACATTTCCTTGAACGAACAAGCTCCTTTGACAGCAGAATATCAAAAAGATTTATTGAACGGAGTAACCGTTTTAAAAGGGAAAGGCTGGATAAATACCAACGAAGGAAAACAAGCAGTACCCATTCAGATGGTTCCTTATGTTGTTTGGGGACACAGAGATATTAAACCGATGGCTGTTTGGCTGGGAAAAAATTAATACTTTTTGGAGTATTTACTAAACTGTGTCAGGGATTTTAGCTAGCTGCATTTGGGGGGACTATCCCCCAAATGTAGCTAGCTAAAATATTTTTGATAAATGCTATTTTCAAAAGTAATTACTAATTCTGAGAACATAGCCGTCCAATTAAATGCTATTTTGTGCCATGTCTTACTTTTATTTTGGTTGGACAGATAAGTCAATTTTAATAAGGCATTTTCCGAAGTGAAAGCTTCTTTATATTTTGTAATTTTACGAATCTGAGGATGGTATCCTTCAATCGTATTGGTCGTATATATGTATTGACGAAGAAAACCGTAATACTAACTACTTCGTCAATACGAACATTGTGGGAAATACTAAAAAGACCATTCAAAACAAATTTTCTTAAAAACCTAAAATGAATAAAAACCTTTTTCCTATCTTATTTCTTTGGTCATCATTAATATTTTTACCAAAAATGGTATTTTCTCAATCAACTGACTTTACCATTCAAGATGTAAAGTTTGAAAGTCAGGGCATTACCCTTGCAGGCTCAATTTTGAAGCCTAAAAATCCATTTGCAGCAGTTGTAATTATTCATGGGTCTGACCCAGTAAAAAGAGAAATGGAGTTTGCAAAACGTCTTGTAAAAGAAGGTATTGCTGTATTGACATATGACAAACGTGGCGTTGGAGAGTCTGGTGGTGTGTACGTAGGACCATCTGTTGGAACGAATAATATTGACACTACTAATCTTAATTTATTATCTCAAGATGCAAATGCAGCGGTAAATACATTTCGGACTTATTTGAAAGATAAAAAAATACCAATTGGATTAGTTGGGTTTAGTCAAGCAGGATGGATCATTCCAATTACTGCAAGCAAAAATCCACAAATTGAATTTTTGGTTTTATTTAGTTGTCCAACGATTACGACTCTGGAACAACTTCGATTTCAGTTTTATACTAACGGAAACAATAATTTTTGGGGAAATCATACAGAAGCAGATGCTCGTGAACATATTAAAAATGATCCTGATAGGTATCAATTCGCGGCGACTGACCCCAAAATTTCTCTGAATACTCTTTCAATTCCTGGACTTTGGCTTTTTGGAGAAAAGGACATACAGATTCCTGTAAAGATGTGCATAGAGCAATTAAATATATTCAAAGTTCAAGGCAAACCTTTCGAATATACTTTATTTTCAACATTAGGACACAATACTGTATTTGACAGTGATACAGCACCTTTTGACATTTCAATTCAATGGATAAAACAGAAAACTTTGAACATTAAGAAGTCTAAAGTGTCAAAATAAAGCACTGCCTACAATAACTACTAAGCATTAGTGGTGGCTGAAAGGAAAACCATGAAGGAATGAGGAAGGCATAGTCTTGAACTTAACTTGGGCGGTCGGCTTCGGTGGTTTCTTTTATGGAGTTATCGTTCGATTTGAAGATTTTGTAAGAGCAGGTTTTCGCCTGCTTTTTTGTTTTAAGGTTTGTTTCTCATTTATAGTTATACCCATGTTTTAAAGTAAGTCTTTTGAAAGTTATTAGTCCGTTTGACCAATTAAATTTTAAGGAAGAGAATTATTTGGAATGACTAAGAAAACAACTACTTTCGGAATTACGAAAACTGGTAAAACAATACAAAAAGTACGACAAAACTTTAGCATATTAGCGAGTTTGTGGCTATATTAAAAATGAAACAGATACTTACAATACTTACAATATTGGTTTTTCTTGTAGCTTGTACAAGTCAAAATACAACTGAAGACAAGACTTCGTCAGCATTAGTTACTCAGGAAAAGGAAGGAGACAGCTATGAACAATTCTTAGATTTATTTGAAAAAATTGAACCCCAAAACTTACACATTTATACGCTTGATGACTTGAAAAACGGAGATAAATTTAAAGGAAAAGTTATTGATCAAAGTTTTTACAAATTATTGACTTTTGATGACAGATTTAAGTTTTTATTCGTGGACACAACATTGCATGCCTATAGCTGTTTTAGATTTAAACTGTCTGACACAAAAACAGGTTTAATCATAAGAACACCAAGTCAGTATGATGAAGAGTCGGCTATTAACCTATTGATTTGGGACAATTCTCTAAAAAAATTGGTTGGCATGAATGATTTAGCAGATTCTTTTGGTGATGAGGGTTGGCATTTTGTACAAGACGCATGGTTGAAAGATTTGAATAATGACGCAAAAATTGACATAGTTACTCGATACAGGGACATAGACTACGATTTGGATGATTCTACCAAAGTAACTCAAAAAGACTCCTTATTTGCTTGGCTTAATATGGACATAAAATTCAAAAAAACATCTTTCAAATTTGACACAACAAAGTACAAATTACACAATTGGAATCCGTAGGAAATACAGCCACCTACACCAAACTAGTCGTAGGTTGTTTCTTTCGCCTCAAAATGTTAAAGAGCGTCATGCTCGCAAATGTATCAGGGGTAAATATTCCTTTTGCCTTGAAACATTTTAGTATATTCAATAAGCCCTTTCGAGTGTGATGCTCTTCCTTGTTTTAGGTCTTAGAAAATACTAAGGTTAGTTTGGGGTTGATACGTCAAGATTAAAAATGGATAGTTTAAGAACGAAAAGAGCATTTCTATACATATTAGCTTCCTCATATCATTATCAATGATTAGCATCCTTAAAAACTTGCCTTGATTCTATTGTCTGGTCTTCTTGAAATTGTCAGGCTGTTCAAAGGTTTCGATATAGTTTTAGAACGATATACTTATAATATAAAAATTTATGGTAACAAATAAGTAAAATATAATGAATGTCTTGATAGATACAATCACCATAGAAAAATCGAAGAAAAAAGAGGTATATTTAGTAGTACTTCATCCAAAGTAACCCACCTGTAACTGTTGAATTACTTTGGAAAAATCTATTTCAAAACAACAAAATTTTTGCCTTTAACTACACCTCCCTTTTCTCTTCTTCCAATTGCTTTTTCAATTGCTCTGTAATGGTTTTTATTGCTAACTCTTTGTTTTTTTTGGCATCATTTACCATTTCCTTTAAATCGTCTGGTATAGTAAAATATTTTTCAGCCCAAAGGTGTATTTCAAAAAGTATAGGCAATAAATCTATTCCCTTATGTGTAAGCCTGTACAAAACTTTTGCCTTGCTATCGGGGTGTTCCCGCTTTTCAATAATTTTATTTTCCTCAAGGGCTTGCAGTCTTGCGGCTAATATATTAGTGGCTATTCCTTCCGCCGATTTCAAAAAATCTCCATAGGTTGATTTTTGATACAACATTAAATCCCTTACAATTAACAAAGACCACTTGTCTCCAAATATTTCAAGAGAGCAACTTATTGGGCATTCAGACCTCATTTTAGACATTTTATAAAAACATTTTAATAAATAACTTGAAAGTCACTTGCATTTTGAAAGTGATTTGTATATTTGCACTTTCAAAATGCAAGTAAATTTACAATGTTCTTAATTAAAAGTAATAACATGAAACAAAATATTTTAATAACAGGTGCGTCTTCGGGCTTTGGTTTACTTATCGCAAACGAACTGCACAGAAAGGGTTACAATGTAATTGGTACAAGTCGCAACCCTGAAAAATCTGAGTCAAAAGTGCCATTTAGAATGATAGCATTAGACCTTGACTCAGAGCAATCCATAAGCACTTTGCCTGATAGAATTTTCAAGGAAATAGGTCAATTGGATATTCTTATCAATAATGCAGGCTTTTTAGTATCAGGCATCGCAGAAGAAACACCTATTGAGTTAGGCAGACAACAATTGGAGACTAACTTTTGGGGTACTATCAAGGTGACAAATGCAGTGTTGCCATATTTTAGAAAACAAAAATTTGGTAAAATAATAACTGTAGGCTCAATTATAGGGCTTGTTTCATTTCCTAATGCTGCTTACTACGCTGCTTCCAAACACGCACTGGAAGGCTATTTTAAAGCCTTGAGATATGAGTTGAGTGAGTTCAATATTAGTGTTGCTATGATTGAACCGTCGGCTTTCAAAACAAATATTGTGGATAACTCATCAACGCCATTAAATAAAATTGAAGATTACAATCCACTTCGTAGAAAAATTGAAAAATTCACCAACGAATTAGTAACGCAAGCCGAAGACCCCGCAATAGTTGCAAGTAAAGTGCTTAAAGTAGTTGAAACTGATAAACCTAAATTCAGAAATATCGTAGGGAAAGGCACTTCTGTATTAATCAATTTACAACATTTTGCCTATGGGGTTTTAGAAAAAAATGTTCTCAATCAATTAAACAAATCTTAAAAATGAAAAATACTTTTTTTCTAATAGTCTTAATAATTCTAAAAATGACAACGTCAAATGCACAAAGCGTAAACTATTCTTACGCTACCGTCCCTACTCAATTTGTAGAAGCAAACGGGATTAAATTCGCTTATCGTTCTTATGGCAAAACAGGTGATATTCCAGTTATTTATTTTAACCACCTAACGGCAAATCTTGATAATTGCGACCCAAGAATTATGGATGCAATAGCGGGAGAGCGTCACATTATTTCTTTTGATTATCGTGGTGTAGGTGCAACGACTGGCGAGCAAGGAACAAGTATTTCTGACATGGCAAAAGATGCTATTTCGTTTATTCATGCCTTGGGTTACAAACAAGTGGATATTGTGGCATTTTCGATGGGTGGTTTTATTACTCAGGAATTACTTTTGATAGAACCCACTTTAGTACGAAAAATAATACTTGCAGGCACTGGCTCAAGAGGCGGAGTAGGAGTTAGCGATGTAGTTGGCTTAACTTATAAAGATATTTTTAAAGGACTGTTGACATTCAGAGACCCTAAGTTTTATCTATTCTTTACCCAAAATAAAGTTGGAAAAGATGCTGCAAGAGATTTTTTGAAGCGATTGAATGAAAGAACTGAAAACCGTGATAAAAAAGTAAAACTAAGTGTGTTGAAAAAGCAATTGAAAGCCATTGAAACATGGGGGCATGACACTCCAGTGGATTTGAGTGTTTTCAAACACCCTGTTTTAGTAGCTAATGGCGATAATGATAGAATGGTTCCTACACCAAATTCTTACGATTTGGCAAAGCGATTTCCAAATGCTGAACCAGTAGTAATTTACCCAAACTCAGGGCATGGTGGTATATTTCAATATCACGAAGAGTTTCTTAAAAAAGCTATCCCATTTTTAACAAAATAAATATCAAACAAATAAAAAGAATATCAACTTACTGTTCATTACTGTTTAGCAGTCGATGCTTATGATATTTTTGAAACAATCACTTTTGTAAAAGATGGTAAACAAGTTAATTAATTTGATCTCAGTAAAAAATAGAAATAATGAAAGCATTCATAGTTAAAAGCTACGGCAAAAAAGAAAAATTACATTTAGAAGATTGGGCAGTACCAACCGTAAATGAAAACGATGTTTTAGTACAAGTTCATTCAGCAGGTGTGAATTTATTAGATTCACTGATTAGAAATGGTGAATTCAAATTGTTTTTACCTTACAAACCCCCATTTATAAATGGTCACGATGTGGCGGGAATTGTAACCAAAGTTGGTTCAAAAGTTAGCAAATTCAAAGTTGGTGATGAAGTGTATGCTCGTCCTTCAGACCATAGAGTTGGAACTTTTGCAGAATACATTTCTATTGTTGAAGATGATGTTGCCTTAAAACCCAAAAATCTTTCAATGGAAGAAGCGGGTTCTATTCCTTTGGTTGGTTTAACTTCTTGGCAGGCATTAGTTGAAATTGCCAATGTAAAAAAAGGGCAAAAGGTTTTTATTCAAGCTGGCTCGGGTGGTGTTGGCACTTTTGCTATCCAGTTAGCCAAATATTTGGGGGCTTTTGTGGCTACAACCACAAGTGCTAAAAATATTGAGTTAGTAAAAAATCTTGGTGCTGATTTGGTGATTGATTACAAAACACAAGATTTTTCTAAAATATTAAAAGATTATGATGTGGTATTGCATAGCAACCGTGAAAAGATAGTTTTAGAGCAATCATTGGGCATCTTAAAAAAAGGTGGTCAACTCATTTCGTTAGTTGGCCCGCCAACACCAGAGTTTGCACAAGAAATAGGTTTGCCTTGGCATTTGAAATTTGTCACCAAACTTTTAAGTGCAAGTGCCAAGAAAAAAGCCGAGAAACTTGGTGTGAAATTTCATTTCCTATTTATGAGAGCCGAAGGGAAGCAATTAAATGAAATTACGAAACTTATTGAAGCTGGTATAATTAAACCAATTATTGATAAAGTGTTTTCATTTGAGCAAACTAACGAAGCACTGACTTATGTTGAAACAGGCAGGTCGAGAGGCAAAGTTGTTGTTAAGGTTAGATAGCTTTATCTCCCCAACTGGTCGTAGCGTCAGGATTAAAAAAAGGATGATTTTACTACGAAAAAAGCACTATATTATGGCCAACTAAATTATTAGTTGTGATATTGCCAATCCAATTTCATGGCTTTCAGCTATATTTAGTGATTTTAAAGCTCATTTAATTGATAATCCATAGGTAATTTATGTAACGTTATTTCCTAAATTATTGGTGGTATAATAACGTTACATTTTGAAACTGAATAAGAAAATAAACAAACATTTCTAT
>NZ_JBWKYN010000081.1:0-25618 GCF_059423785.1 Arcicella sp. GW458-12-2-14-TSB2
AAAATAAAACATCTCTTTCAAATTGTTAGCCTTATACTTCTAAAACTTTCGTTTTCAAATCTTCAAATCATCAAATTTTCAAATTATTTGTAACTTCTCTGAGCAATCTTAATATTCTCATAAACCAATTCCTCTTTGTGTAGTTCGAATTGAGAGTCGCCTTTGTATTCCCATGCAGCTACGTAAGCGTAGTTCTCGTCATCACGAAGGGCTTCTCCTTCTTCTGTTTGGTATTCCTCACGGAAGTGACCACCACAAGATTCGTTACGGTTCAAGGCATCAATACACATCAATTCTCCTAGTTCGATAAAGTCGGCTACGCGCGTTGCTTTTTCTAATTCAGGGTTAAATTCATCTGCATCACCCGGAATACGAACATCAGACCAGAATTGTTTTTTGATTTCTTGAATTTCAGCGATAGCTTCTTTCAATCCTTTTTCGTTACGAGCCATCCCACATTTATCCCACATAATTAAACCTAATTTCTTGTGGAAATAATCAACAGATTTTGTCCCTTTGATAGACATCAACTTGTCGATAGTATCTTGAACAGCCTTTTCAGCAGCAACGAATTCAGGAGCATCTGTTGGAATCGCTTTAGTACGAATATCCCCAGATAAATAAGCACCGATAGTATAAGGAATTACGAAATAACCATCAGCCAAGCCTTGCATCAAAGCAGATGCACCTAAACGGTTAGCACCGTGGTCAGAGAAGTTGGCTTCACCCATTGCATAAAGCCCTGGAACTGTAGTCATTAAGTTATAATCAACCCAAAGTCCACCCATTGTATAGTGAACCGCAGGATAAATACGCATTGGCACTTCGTAAGGGTCTTCACCAGTAATTTGCTTGTACATATCAAACAAGTTACCGTATTTCTCTTTCACAACCTCTTTACCCATTGTTTGCAACTCTTCGGTAGTAGCATTGTGCATCCCTTTTTTTGTAGCCTCTCCACGTCCATAACGTAAGATAGCCGCAGCGAAGTCAAGATAAACCGCTTTTTTAGAAGCACCCACACCATAACCTTCGTCGCAACGTTCTTTAGCCGCACGCGACGCAATATCACGAGGTACTAAGTTACCAAAGGCAGGATAACGACGTTCTAAGTAGTAATCGCGTTCCTCCTCTGGAATCTGAGCGGCTGGGCGATTATCATTTTGTTTTAATGGCACCCAGATACGTCCATCGTTACGCAACGATTCCGACATCAAAGTAAGCTTTGATTGGTGGTCGCCAGAAACAGGAATACAAGTAGGGTGAATTTGTGTATAACAAGGGTTTCCGAAGAAAGCACCTTTTTTATGCGCTTTCCAAGCCGCCGTTACGTTTGACCCCATTGCGTTAGTAGATAAGTAAAATACGTTTCCGTATCCACCCGTACCCAACAACACAGCATGTCCAAAGTGACGTTCTAATTTACCAGAAATCAAATCACGAGCAATGATACCACGCGCTTTGCCGTCTATCACTACTACGTCCATCATTTCGTGGCGAGTAAACAATTCTACATTACCTAAACCAACTTGACGTTGTAACGCAGAATAAGCACCCAACAATAATTGCTGACCAGTTTGTCCTGCTGCATAAAAAGTACGTTGTACCTGTGTACCACCGAAAGAACGGTTAGACAACAATCCACCATATTCACGTGCAAAAGGAACACCCTGAGCCACACATTGGTCAATGATGTTACCAGATACTTCAGCCAAACGGTGAACGTTTGCTTCACGAGCACGGTAATCACCACCTTTGATAGTATCATAAAAAAGACGGTAAACAGAGTCACCATCGTTTTGGTAATTTTTAGCAGCGTTAACCCCACCTTGTGCAGCGATTGAGTGTGCACGGCGAGGAGAATCTTGGAAACAGAAAGCCTTAACTTTATATCCCATTTCAGCTAAAGAGGCTGCCGCAGAAGCACCAGCTAAGCCAGTTCCTACAACAATAATTTCAATATTCCGCTTATTTGCGGGGTTTACCAAGG
Source organism: Arcicella sp. GW458-12-2-14-TSB2 (assembly GCF_059423785.1). NCBI lineage: Bacteria > Pseudomonadati > Bacteroidota > Cytophagia > Cytophagales > Flectobacillaceae > Arcicella > Arcicella sp. GW458-12-2-14-TSB2. Next base: position 1,991 of record NZ_JBWKYN010000081.1, read on the forward strand.
GTACAGTAGAACGGAACTTTGTCCATTTTTCTGGTAATAGTCCTCCTGGTATTTTAGCATCTAATTTAGTTGACATAATTTTTGATTAAGAATTATGATTGAGAATCGTGTGATGGAGTGATGAAAGAATATAATGAAATGTATACATTTATATCAAATACACTTTTTCATTATGCAATCCATCCGAAATACATTGCTATTGGCATTGCCGCGAAAATAATGGGTACGATAATCGAAAACCAAGTACCCAAAGACTTAACAAATGGAGTATATTTCGGGTGATTCCATCCCATCGTTTGAAAAGCACTTTGGAAGCCATGTAATAAATGGTAGCCCAGAGAAATGCAACCCAACACATAAACAACAACAACAATTGGGTTTTCAAAAACTTCTTTCATCTCACCGAAAAGAGTTTCTCTTCCACTTGTAATCTCATCAGTAAAACGGCTAACTACCCAAAAATGACGAAGGTGAATAATTAGGAAAATCAGTAATAATGAACCTAAAAGGCCCATAGAACGTGAGTACCATGTAGAATTAGCTTCTCCTTTTACGACAGCATATTTTACAGGACGTTTCTCTGAATTTGTTTTCCAGAGCATTAATCCATCCACAATGTGGATAATAAAGCCTAGCATTAAGCCTACTTCAGCAGTCCTAATTAGCCAGTTGTGTGCCATAAATTCTGCTGCTTCATTGAAAGTTTCGCCACCGTCGTTTAAAAAAATACATGCATTGATTCCACAGTGAACCACAAGAAAGCCTATCAACGATAATCCCGTAATGGCCATCAGTAGTTTTCTACCCAGTGAACTCGTTAGTGTTTTTGTTACCCAAGACATCTTTTAATTGTTTTAGTTATCATTAAAATGGTTAATAGTTTTAGGTGAGTAGATAATAACTATGGGTGAATTTGATTCTTTGAAAGGATAAATGTCACGAATAATTAGTATCTAGTATTTTAAAACTAAATATCCTCCCCAAAACTACGACCCAAACAATTGTGTATCAAATTATCTATCACTTTTTAGCAATTATTTATAATGTTTTTACGTTTTTTTACAATAAAATAAGACTTAGATCTTGTTTTTATTGTTAAACATTAATTTTGAAGAGCCTTCCTGTTGGCTCTTGTAATTTAACTTAATGTTCGATTTTTTGTTTCGTTAGTTAGCCAAAAAAATAATATTTAACTTGTAGGCAAATCATCCGAATTTTATATTCTAAATTTTTATGAGATTTAAACAATTTTACCTTTTTGTATTAGGCCTTTTACTGATACTGTCCACTACAGAGTCTTTCGCAACACACATGAGAGGCGGAGAAATTTCTGTAAAAAGAATTTCTTCAACTTCCTTTACTTATGAGTTTACGCTAACAATTTATTGTGACTTAAACACAGGCTTTAGGGCGTGGCAAGACCAACGTGATGCGTCTTTTTGTTTTGGTGATGGTATTGGTAGTATTCGTGCTCCTCGTATTAACGGCGGTGGTAATGGGGAAGACATTGGTAACGGAATCGGGAAAGGTATCTATAAAGCAATTTATACCTATTCGGGTGCGGCAGATTATAAAGTAACTGTGGCGATTTCTAACCGAAACCAAGGCGTTAGAAACATCGGTGGGGCATCTGATGCAGTGGCCTTTTATGTTGAAACTATTTTTAAGGTAAACCCAGGGCTAGGACTTAACTCTACGCCAGTGTTATTAAACCCTGCGGTTGATTTAACGGCAGTTGTCGGACAAAAATTTATTCATAACCCTAATGCCATTGATGTAGATGGCGATAGTTTGGCCTACCGTCTTACTTTTTGTAGAAGAGGTGATCAAGATAACTGTACTGATAGAAAAGGAGATTCAGTACCGGGTTTCCGCCAGCCTAATGAAGTAGCTACTACACCAAGTAGCTTTACGATTAATGCCCTGACGGGCGATTTGATTTGGGATGTGCCTCAAGAAATCGGCTTATATAACTGTGCATTTTATGTAGAAGAGTGGCGAAATGGCGTATTGATTTCTATTACAGAAAGAGATATGCAAATAGAAGTAAAAGATGCTGATAACAAACCTCCAGTGATTAAAGTACCTGATGATATATGCGTGGAGGCGGGTACATTAATTAGCCAAACGATTACTGCTACTGATACGCCTTCTAACTCTGGAAGAGTAGATAATATGACAATCATCTCAACAGGAGCTGTTTATAGATTACCAGACGGTACTACTTTTATTGGCCCACAATATGCTACGTTTACTTCAACTGCTAATCAAGCATCGCCAGCTTCTGGTAGATTTGTATGGCAAACGGGTTGTAATCATATTCGGCAAGAACCTTATGATATTCTCTTTAAAGCACAGGATTTACCACGGAGTGGGCTTATTCCTAGCTTGGTAGATAGTAAAATATGGAAGATTAGGATAGTAGCGCCAAGAATTAAAAACCTGAAAGCAACTGGCGATGCTGCCAATAAAACAATCACATTAACTTGGGATAGTTACACTTGTCAAAATGCAGGATCAGAAATTGTTATCTATCGTAAAGAAGGTTGTACTAATTATACTCCTACTACATGTAGTACAGGTTTGCCAGCTAATTTAGGATATGTAGAAGTAGCTAGAGTGCCTGTATCTGCAACAAGTTATGTTGATAAAAACTTAAAACGAAATACTGATTATAGCTATAGAACAGTAGTTGAGTTTACGAATGGTATTAACAAAGCTGAAAGCATTGTTTCTGACCAAGCTTGTACGAACTTGCCAATACAGATGTCTGTCATGACGAACGTAACAGTAGATAAAACGGATGCTACGACTGGAGAGATGACCATAAAATGGACTCGCCCGCTTGGATTAGACAAAAATGTTTTCAAAGGACCATATCAATATCGTTTGTCAAGAGCAACAGGATTGAACGGAACAAACTTTGTACAAGTTTCACCAAATATCGATACTGATTTGTCGGGTAAGGCTGATACAATTTTTGTAGATAAAAACCTGAATACAACTGCTAATGCTTATACCTATCGCATTGCATTTTATTATACCAGTAATACAGGCTTAACGTTGTTGGATAGTACAGATAAAGCAAGTAGCGTGCGTTTGGCTGCAACACCAGATAAAAAGTCAGTTCGTTTGTCATGGCAAGCTATCGTACCTTGGAAAAACGAAAACCAAATTCACCGAGTTTACAGAGAAACACGTTCGGGTTCAGGCGTATTTAACCGTATTGCTGATGTGCCTGTCACTACAGCAGGGACTTTTGCCTTTACTGATACAGGGGCTGATACTTATGCTGCCGACGGAATAGCGCTTGCAAAAATGTCGCAAGATTCTAGCTATTGTTATAAAGTAGAAACAGTAGGTACTTACGGAGATGCAAGGATTAAACCTGATATCTACTATAACTTCTCGCAGATTATCTGTGCAACGCCTTTGAGTGATATTGTGCCTTGTGCTCCACAATTGACCATTGATTTACTTGATTGTGATAAATACAAAAAGGATAATACCAATTGTGATTTAACATCATTCGAGAATAAATTGACGTGGACTAATCCAGATAAATCTGCTTCTGGAAGTGATTGTACGAAGGATATTGTAAAATACACGATATATTATGCTGAAAGTTCAGATGGCACTTACACGAAAGTTGGTGAAGTAACTAGCCCAACACCGCCTGCTCAGACGTTTACCCATATAAAAAATGATTCGTATTTGGGTTGTTATTATGTCACTGCTACGGATAAATATGGCACTGAAAGTGCGCCAAGTAATAAAGTTTGCAAGGATAACTGTCCGAGTTTTGAATTGCCCAATGTCTTTACACCTAATGGCGACGGCAAGAACGATATTTTCCAAGCAATGAGATGCCCAAGATTTGTTCAAAGCATAATCTTTAGTGTTTACAACCGTGCGGGACAAAAAGTATATGACTATACTGGACCAAAATTAGCTTGGAATGGTACTGACACTAACGGAAAAGAATTGCCAGTAGGAACTTATTTCTATAATGCAGAAGTGAAATTCTTGATGTTAGACCCTAGTTATCCAACAGTTAAATTAAAAGGTTGGATTGAGTTATTAAGATAGTATTATTGAATACATTACATCAAAAAAAGGCTTGGAGTTTTAAAACTTCAAGCCTTTTTTATGTGGGTTATCAAAAGCTCACCAACTGCCTTTACAACCAAACGTTGAAGACCTCATGCTACGTGAAGCCCTTATCACTAGCGAGGGACTTAAGTCCCTCGCTAGTGATAAGGTGTCTGATTGTTAATAACTTATAATAATTTGTGTAATCAGTAATAAGCTCATAACTCACGGCTATTAAGCTCACAGCTTTATTTTACTTCTTCTTCAAGCTTGTCAAGAACTCAATTAAGTCTACTGCCTCTTCTTTACTCATTCCGTCCATCAATCCCGTAGGCATCATTGAATTATTCATCATCTTCATTGATTTTACAGCACTGGTTTTGATATTCTGAACAATTCCTCCTGGCATTTTCAAACTAATATCAGTTTCAGTTTTTGAAGCAATAATACCACTCATGGTAGAGCCATCCTTCATTTTAATGTCCCATCCTTCATAGCCAAAACCAATACCTGCATCTGGATACATAATGGCAAAATACTGACCATCTTTCCCTAGTTTTGACCCAATTTCAGAAAGCTTTGGCCCAAAATCCATCCCCTCACCATTTACTTGATGACATACCGAACAATTGCTAGCAAACACCGCAGCTCCCTTTTTAGCATCGCCCGTTAAAGCAACCAATTCTGTTACAGGAGGTAGTTTTTTAGCTGTACTTGTTGATGCTCCTAAATATTTTGATGCTTCAATACGTACATTTCTACGCCAAGCCTTACTAACACCCTCTACGGCAAAAGGAATATAATCTTTCTCAATTTTACCCTCTTTCAAATATGCTAAAATCAAATTTTGTCCGCTGTCGCTATCGCCAATAGCTCGTGTGGCTTCGCGACGAATGCTCACTGAACGTGTTTTATTAAGCATCAAACCCTTCAGAATATCTATCGATACTTGTCCACCATTTGATTTAATACCGTTTAATAATTGAAGAGCCAACACTTCTTTCTTAGGGTCATTGATGATTTGTTTTACCATGATTAATCCTTCTGGTGATTTTATCAAAGCCTCTGCTGCCTGACGTGGCATTTCGCCTTTACTGACCATGCTTAACAAGCGTGAGTTTTCCTCAGGTAACAAATATTTAGTTTGTAGTTCTATGTATTCTTTCCCGCTCAAGGTACTCAATAATTTACTGAGCGATTGTTTGGCTAGGGGAGAGGTTCTTACAAAGTCTACATCTAAATGGTTTAATGCAAGTTTATTAATGGCATTTTGTTCTGTAGCATTGCCTTTTAATAATGATAATAATGTTTCGGATTTCTCTTTGCCTTTGATAAAATCAAAAGCCCTGAAATAACGTAAGCGTTCTTTTAAGCTGATATGACTATCGGTTGCCAAGCTAGCCAAAAACTTTACAGATTCCGTTGTTCTAGCACGCCAAACAATGTCTTTTCCCGCTAGGGTTAACGTTGGGTCTGGTGTTTTTTTGAGGTAAGCTGCAAAGCAAGCATTCCAATTATTGTCTGCACCAATGCCTAATGCTTCAAGATACCAACGGTCTTTACCATCATACTTTGATGCTAAGTCTGCCCAAATAGTAGGAACTTCAGCAGAAGTATTACCATGTAGTGCAATGGCACATTCTCTCAAAATTTGTGGGTCGTTGCTAGTTGCCAATTGTTTTACGTACTCAATCACATTTAGTTTCAACTGGCGTGCTGCCCTCAAGCCTGCTATTTTAATATCTGGATTCGCATCTGCTAAAGCAATTTCTACATATTTTTTACCATCAATAATTTTACACAAAGCCCAGAAAGCTCGTGCTTTCATTCTTTGGTTATCTGATGCCCACAGTTTCAATAATTCGGGTTCAGCACTTTTGCCAAATTTAGTCAGGGCTTCCCATGCCAAATACCTCGTAGCAATATTAGGACTTGTTAAGGCCGTAATAGCACCAGTAGGAGTTGATAAATCTAAACTTGGAACGCTATAAGGCGTATTGCTAGGGGCAATTCTGTAAATCCTTCCACGTGTTTGGTCACCTGCTTGGTGGCCACCTACGCCTGGGTCATACCAGTCGGCTACGATTAACGAACCATCAGGAGCTACACAAACATCAGCAGGACGAAACCATTGGTCTTTTTCCTGTTTCATGATATTTACGATGTCAGCAGTATAGCCAGCACCCGATTTTTGAACTGGGTACGAACGCACCACATTATGCCCCGGTTCGCAGTGAATCATCTGCCCTTGAAAAGCACTTGGTAATAAATTGCCCTCATACACAATCATACCCGTTGGTGAGCCAGAACCTGTTTGTAAAAGGTTTGGTACGGTTCCGGGGTCATTTAAATGCCAGTGGCGTCTTGGTATTTCTTCTTCAATATTTGTACGATTACTTGGCCATGAAGCGTGCGTCATGGCATCTTTATACCCAAAATCGCCATATTCCATTACATAATTAATTCTTACCCCTTTGTTGCCATCATCATCATTATCCGATTGCCACATTGTACCGTAAGAATCAATCGCTACCTCATAGTTATTTCTGAAATTTTGCCCTAAACATTCTACTTCCGAACCGTCTAAATTACAACGGAATACCATGCCCTCTTGATAGTTTTTAGGCGAAATCTCTTTGCCAAATTGGTCTTTCACAATATTACCGTTTGCATCTTTTAACTGACGACCCTCGTTTCCGAAGTTGAAATAAAGCTTACCATCTGGTCCAAAAACAAACGTATGCATACCGTGGTCGTGTTGTTCGCCACCGATGCCTTGAAACAAAATTTCTTTTTTATCAGCTTTGTCATCTCCATCAGTATCAGTTAATTTCCAAACATAAGGGCTTTGTGAAACCAATACTACATTTCCTAATACTGCAATGCCCAAAGGAGCATTCAAGGAAGCATCCTGATAGAATACTTTACTGCCATCTGCTTTGCCGTCTCCATCTTTATCTTCCAGAATAACTATTCTATCTCCTTCTTTTTTGGTTGGGTTTAAAGTGATATTAGGGCGATAGTTATAAGCCTCTAATACCCAAACTCTTCCTTTCGCATCCACATCAATATCTGTGGGGTTTATCAACATCGGCTCAGTCGCAAAAGTTTTTACAGTTAATCCATCTGTCATCTTTACACCTTCCAGCGAATTATCAGGTAATCTTTTTTGAGCTTCTGTCAATACTGAATCTACATAATGATTAATAAAGCGACTGGAAGGGGAGTTTTGATATGCAGTGGTGAGCAATGCACCACCGAGCAAAACTGTTGGGATTCCAAAACGAAGTTTAGTGGATAATTTATTTGACATGGAAAATATGGTTTATGAACAATAGTTTCAAAAATACTTTTCACTTAAAAGCAATATTATCGTGATTTGTACTGATTGATAAACCCGAAAATATTAAATTAGTGATATAAACTTGTACTTTCTTGTAGGGAAGGCGTTAAAAAAAAGAGAACTCTATAGAACTGTATCTGAATATTTAAAGCCTATCAACTTATCAATAAAAAGTTAAGTCAGGAAAAATTACAGCGATAAACAATGTAAAAAAGGCAAAACAGTCTGTTTTATAAAATCTATTAGCCCAACAGAATAAGATTATTTGTTAAAATTCGTTAAAACTTATTGAAAACTAATGGTTACGGTCTTTTTAATGACGAAATTTGACTTTGCTTAATTTCTGATTAACAAATACAAGTATTGATTTTCAAACTCCCAAAAATTACTTAACTTTGCGAACTTATGCAGAGAACTCACAAATTTTTATTATTTATACTGTTTGCTTTGACCCTCAGTGCGTGTAGCAATTTCGAAAAAATCAGAAAGATGACTGATGAGAAGAAAAAGTATGACGCAGCTATTCGTTTTTTCAAGAAAGGTCAATACGACAAAGCAAGCATACTCTTTGAGGAATTGTTGCCAATTTTAACGGGAACAGACCAACAAGAAATCGCTACGTTTTATCAAGCTTATTGCGATTATCACACTGGCAATTATGAAATGGCAAATTTCCATTTCAAACGTTTTGCTGAAACTTTTGCCAGAAGCGAATATTATGAGGAAGCAGTGTATATGTCTGCCTATTCATTATATAAAAACTCTCCGCAGTTCAATCTTGACCAAAGCGGGACGATTACAGCCATTAATGAGTTGCAAAACTTTATTAATAACTACTCAGACAGTAAGTTTAGAGAAGAAACATCTGATTTGATTAAGGAGCTAAGAAAGAAATTAGAGAAGAAGTCTTATGAAAAAGTAAAGCTCTATTATAAAACCAGTGAATTCAATATTGCTACTTTGAAATCTGCTGTCATTGAAATCAATAATTTTCAGAAAGATTATCCCGATTCAGATTATAACGAAGAGTTAGCCTTCTTAAAAGTTCAATCACAATTTGATTTGGCTCAAAGTACCATTGAAAGTAAACAAAAAGAACGTTTTGATGATGCTATTAAGTATTATCAAGATTTAGTGGATAAATATCCTAAGAGTGACTTCTTGAAAAAAGCTGAGAAATTATATGACATCAGCTTTAAAGAAAGTGACAGAATTGCAAAACTTGAAGCAGAGTACAAAGCCGCTAGAGACAAAGAGAAATCTAATACGTCTAAAGTGGGTGCTGGCGACAAACAGAAGTAATCAGTATTTTAGTAAAAACATTTAACAAGAAACAGTAGAACAACCAAAGATATGGCAACGAATCCATCAATCATTACCAGAGACGTAGATAAACTCGCTATTAAAGCAGGAGGAAATACGTATGAAGCCGTAGCAATCATCTCGAAACGTGCAAGACAAATTGCTTTGAAGTCTAAAGAAGAATTGAACAATAAATTATCAGAGTTTGCTTCTTCTGTAGATAACTTAGAAGAAATTTTTGAAAATCGTGAGCAAATTGAAATTTCAAAATTCTATGAGCGTTTGCCAAAGCCAACTTCATTAGCTATCGACGAATTTATGGAAGATAAATTTACTTTCACTTTGCCGAAAAACGATGATAAATCGGAAGACTAGGAACTTTCTATCAATTATTAATCAAAAAGGTCAGATGTTTTACATTTGACCTTTTTGATTTTGATTAAGTTTGTATCCATAAACCAGTGTTGAATAAGATGCTTAAAAGCAAGAAAATATTATTAGGTGTTTCGGGTAGCATTGCTGCTTATAAAATTGCGATACTCACTAGGCTTTTGGTGAAAGAAGGGGCAGAGGTAAAGATTGTAATGACAGAGGCCTCTAAAGAATTTATTACACCACTTACATTATCGACACTCTCAAAAAATCCAGTTTTGTCGGCTTTTGTAAAAGATAAAACTGGGCAATGGAATAATCATGTTGATTTAGGCTTATGGGCCGACGTGATGCTGATTGCCCCCGCAACAGCCCACACGTTGGCTAAATGTGCGAATGGCATTTGCGATGATTTGCTGACTGCCGTTTATCTTTCGGCTAAATGTGAAGTATATTTTGCCCCTGCTATGGACTTGGATATGTACAAACATCCGAGTACTGTATCAAACCTTGCAAAGCTGACAGAATATGGAAACCACATCATCAAGGCAGGCTATGGGGAATTAGCCAGTGGCTTAGTAGGAGATGGGCGTATGGCCGAACCCGAAGAATTACTGGAAGTCCTGCAAAAACATTTTTCTGTCAATCCTGTATTAGCCAACAAAAATATACTGATTACCGCTGGACCAACCCAAGAATCCATCGATCCTGTTCGTTTTATCAGTAATCATTCTACAGGAAAAATGGGCTATGCCCTTGCGAACAAACTAGCCAAAGCGGGTGCAAAAGTAACGCTAGTAAGCGGACAAGTAGCCTTGAAAAAACCAGACGAGAGCATCAATTTAATAAAAGTACATTCAGCCCAAGAAATGTATATTGCTACGCAAGCAAATTTTGAAGTAGCAGATATTATTATTCTGGCCGCAGCCGTAGCCGACTATACCCCTGCGATGGTGGCAGATAAGAAAATAAAAAAGAAAGAAGATACGTTTAGTATAGAGCTTATCAAGACGACTGATATTGCCAAAACTTTGGGGAAACAAAAACGTTCAGACCAATTGATGATTGGCTTTGCCTTGGAGACGGATAACGAAGTTGACAATGCAAAAGGGAAAATCAAGTCTAAAAATCTTGATATGATTGTCCTGAATTCCTTACAAGATGCTGGTGCGGGCTTTGGGCACGATACTAATAAAGTAAGCATTATCAAAAAAGATGATAGCATCATTGAGTTTGATTTGAAATCAAAACAAGATGTTGCTCAGGACATTATAGACGCCATCATTAATACCATGATGAGTGAATAGAAAGTAAATGAATCAATTTCGAAAAATAGCATTGATGAAAAATAGCATTACATATTATACTTTTTATAAATATACACTTTGTTGGGTGATGGCTCTGATGGGAATGTTGGCTTTGTCACAGCCCCTACAAGCCCAAGAGATTAATTGTAGAGTAACGATTTCTACAGACCAAATACAGGTAAATGAACAGCGTGGTGCTACACAGATTTATACAGAATTGCAGAATGTCATGCAAGAATTTATGAACAACCGTCGTTGGACAAATGATAACTTTGCACCTGAAGAGAAAATCAATTGTTCATTAGCTTTGATTATTACTAAAGCTACTGCCACTGGAGACTATGAAGCCAACGCTCGTTTTCAGGTTACCCGTCCCGTATATGGTTCTGCTTATGAAACTGTCATTTTAAATTATGTAGATAGAAATTTCGTATTCAAATATATCTCAGGCACGCCCCTTACTTATAATGATAATAATTATAACGACAACCTAACGCAGATATTAGCCTTTTATGCCTACATAGCTTTGGCTTATGATTATGATTCCTTTGAAAAAATGGGAGGTATTAATGCCGCTCAGAAAGCATTGAACGTAGTGAATTTAGCTCAAAATGCGGGTGGAGGTTGGTCGTCTTCAAATGATATTCGTAGTAGATATTGGGTGGCCGAAAATCTGTTGAATCAACAGCTACAAAGCCTACGTGAGGGCTTCTATACTTATCATCGCATTGCGATGGATAATTATGCTACTGACCCTGCAGCTAGTAGAAAACAAATAACGGAATACTTGAATACCATTAAGCAGGTAATTCAAAACCGCCCTGGACAAATTTGGTATCGTCTTTTCTTTGAAGCAAAATCTACTGAATTATTGAATATCTATGGCGATGCTCCGCTTGATGAAAGGAAAAAGATAGTGCCATTGCTTACTTCGCTTGATCCTAATAATTCTGAAGCATACAGGAAACTGAGTAAATAATACAGAAGGACTTTAAGATAATTGTTCCCCACAATGAGGACAAAACTTAAAGTCTTTTTTATCTTGTTTAGAAGATTTTATATGTTCATTAAAGCCTGACACAAAAATACCCGTTGGTAAGGCGAACATCGCAACGCCTGCAACTGCAACGATGCCTCCTAATAATTTTCCTAGTGGTGTAATGGGATAGGCATCTCCATATCCTACCGAAGTAATCGTAGTAACACCCCACCAAATAGTAGCTGGAATACTTGAAAAAATATTTGGTTGTGCTTGGTTTTCAATATAATACATCGTAGCAGACGAAATTAGTAATGTAAATATAAAAAAGACAAAACTTAAGATAAGTTCTTCTCGTTTTTCTTTAAATACACTTTCAATTACTTTTAAGGCATGTACATATCTTGAAAATTTGAATAGCCTGAAAATTCTGAATAAACGAAGTATCCTGATTAAGCCAGTATCTGACGTGAAATTAGATAAATAGAAAGGCATAATTGCCAGTAAATCAATCAATGCCCCTGCTGAAAACATATAACGGATTCGGCCCCAAAGAGGATGGCGATATTTTTCATTCTCAACACACACCCACAGCCGAACGAAATATTCTATTGTAAAGAAGATAACTGAGAAGTATTCAAAATCACTGAAGAAAGAAACAAAATCATGCCTTAGGCTTTTTACCGAATGCAAGATGATAGCAAAGGTGTTCAGAGAAATCGTTGTTAATAAAATAGCATTGAATACTAACGAAGCAGTGCTTTTTTTACCTCGTGTTACTTCTAATACTTTATAGATTTCTTTTCTAGACCAATTGCTATTCATTCGATAAAATGATTTTATGATATTATAAGACTAATTAGCAGATATAAAATAAAGCACGCTTGGGTATTAAACTCTGTCATGTCCTGACTTTACTTTACACTTTTTTTATGATTTACTATTGTTGTTAATTTTCTTTTTTTGCTTCTTTCTTTCTTTTGTTAATAAGTCAAAAATTGTGGATAACTAAGCTACTAAGTGTACCTGTTGAGGTATTTGTAAGTTCAAAGACCAATGTGGTCTTTGTGTGTTATAAGCTAAAATAGCCTGTTGGGTAGCTTTTAAAGCTACTTTTTCATTGGTAAAAGTTACATCTAAACTATATTCATCTTTGAGGATTCCATTAACTCTTTCTGCCAAGGCATTATCGTAACAATAACCTATTTTGCCCATACTGATTGTGATGTCATGACTATTTAATAGTTGTGTATAAGCTTTGGAACAATACTGGAATCCTCTATCTGATCGGATCGCCGAAGCGATGGTGCACAATTCCATTGGTATTAGGACATTGAACTATTGCCATCTTTAAGCTTTGAATCGCCCATTTTGATTCAAGAGAATCAGCTAGTTGCCAACCAATAATCTTCCTGCTAAATGCGTCTGTCGTTAAAAACAAATATTGAAATTTATTCTGCAAACGAATGTAAGTAATATCATTTACCCAAGCCTGATGGGGAGCCGTCCACACTTGCTTATTGTAATGGTCATCATACTTATAAATGTAACCAAAGGATTGGGTGGTAACAACGTACTTTCGTGTCTTTTTTACAAGTAAATCATTTGACCTTAGTAACTTAAAGAATTTATCTCTCCCCATATTCCAATCTATCCGATGGATGTTAATCGATAAAAGTTTATATAACTTCTTTACCCCCATCTTAGGATTACTCTTACGAATACTCATAACTAACTCTAAAATCAAATCGGTCTCTAGTGATACTCTTATTGATGTATTACTACGAAAATAATAAGCTTGTCGACTTACTCCAAAGTAGTTACAAAGCGATATTAAGCTTTGGGTTTGTCGTTGACTTTCAATGCATTCATACCAAAACTTTTTTTTAAATCGGTCTTGTATTCTTTATCGGCAACACTTACCAAACTCTCCAAGCAACGTTGAGCTAACAAAGAGTCAGCTAAGGCTATTTTCAACTCTTTTACTTGAGACTCTAAGTCTTTTACTCTATCTTTTTCATTCATCGTTTCGATGCGGATTACTTGATTTAACAAATGGGTCTTCCCAAAAGCTTTTATCCAATTTTGTATGGTAGCACCTCCGGTAATGCCATACTTACGGGCGGTCTCTCCAATACTTTTCCCACACTCTACTTCTTTAACTACCATTTGCTTAAAGCTAATACTGTACCGAATACTTTTCTGTGATGCTTTTGTCATGTCTATCTTTACATTTTTGTAAAGCTATATCAGGACATGACACTCATTACTCATAATTCATCACTCACAACTCATACCTCTTCTACTTGTAATTGTTTTTCGTAGAGTTCTCTATACACATTATTAGCATTCATCAGTTCTTCATGCGTACCTTGTTCTATGATATTGCCATCGTCGAGCATGATGATTTTATCTGCTAATTTGGCAGAAGAAACCCTGTGCGATATAATAACAGATGTTCTACCTTTCATAATTTCTTGTAGATTATTCAAAATCTGGTTTTCAGTTTTGGTATCTACGGCTGAAAGGCAATCATCCAATATTAAGATTCTGGGTTCACGTGCGATGGCACGTGCAATAGATAAGCGTTGTTTTTGTCCGCCAGATAAAGTTACACCTCTTTCTCCTAAAACCGTATCAAAACCTTCAGGAAAATCTATCACATTATTGTATAAATCAGCGTCTTTGGCAGCTTTAATGATAGTTTCTTCCGTCATGTCACTACTTCCAAAACTCACATTGTTTCGGATAGAGTCTGAAAACAAGAAAACATCTTGAGGCACATATCCAATTTGTGAACGATACATATTTACATTCAAGCTTTTGATGGGCAAGCTGTCAATATTTATTTCTCCTGCGGAGGCATCATACATTCTACAAAGCAAATTGGCTACTGTACTTTTCCCAGAGCCTGTAGTGCCTAAAATAGCAATAGATTCGCCAGGCTTAATCGTCATAGAGAAATCCTTTAAAGCCACAATCCCCGAATCTGGATAGGTGAAGTTAACGTTTTTCATTTCAATAGCCCCTTCAACAGTATGACGAATATCTTCTTTCGAAACAATATCAGTTTTTACATTCAAAAACTCATTGATTCTTTGCTGAGAAGCTGCTGCTCGTTGTATTTGCGAGGTTGTCCAGCCCAAGGCAATCATTGGCCACGTCAGCATATAGACGTATAAAATAAATTCGGTGATGCTTCCAGCGGTAAGTCTGCCAGCCATTACTTCTAAGCCACCCACATATACTACTATCACAGAACTAAGACCAGCCAACACTGAAACCAATGGTGTAAACAGTGAGTCAACTTTTACTAAATCTAACGATTTTTCCCGATAAACGTTGGCTTGTTTCGTAAAAGCTATCGTTGAGGGCTCTTCTTGTACAAAAGCCTTCAAGACTCTAATACCCGAAAATGCCTCTTGTGTAAAAGTAGAAATCTTAGATAAGTTTGCTTGAATCTGTTCAGACTTTCGCATGATGATGGTATTAACAAAGTATATACTACCCGACAGAAAAGGAACAGGTAATAATACATACCAAGTAAGTTTCTCGTTCACCGAAAGCATGTACCAAACCACCAGAATAAATACTGAAATAAGGTTTAGACCATACATTAAGCTAGGCCCCACATACATTCGTACTTTATTGACGTCCTCTGAAATACGCGCCATCAAATCGCCAGTGTTGTTCTTTCTATAGAAACTCAGTGGAAGTGTCTGGTAATGCTGATAGATTTCGTTCTTTAAATCGAACTCAATATGGCGGGACATTACGATGAGTGTCTGTCGCACTAAAAAAAGGAAGAATCCTTTTAATAAAGCAAGAATCATAATTAATGAGCCATACAATAAGATTGAAAAGGCAAAGAATTCATAGACCATTTTTTGCGAAGCAAAACCGTCATACAGAAAGTATAAATCGATGGTTTCTTTGACTAAATCGAGCGCATAGCGGACAATCTGAGCAGGAACTACGCCAAAAAGATTGGAAATGAATGTAAAAAGTGTACCTAGAATAAGGTACCATTTATATTTGAGAAAGTATTGGTTGAGATGCTTTAGGGATTTCATATTTCAATAACCAACGGAGGAAAGTAAAGGTTTCATCCATTATGTACTTTTAGTATTCAGTAAAATTATCATTTATATTGAAAATTTTGTGCTTGAATAATGCTTTTTTCTTTAAAAAATGCTAATTTTGCACCCTCTTTGGATAAAGTAATATTACTTTACCAAAGCTTCACTACCAAAACGTTCTTTCTAAATTACCCAATGGTAAACAGACGACTTCTCCGAACAAAGGCATTTCAAAGCCTTTATGCCTTCCGCCAAGCGGAACGTGCTGATTATCAGTTAGCATTTGACCAAATTGCTGATTCTTTTCTCCCAAATCTTGACTTAATGATTCCTAAAGAGCAACAAATGCTAAAGCTAGATGCTTTGCGTAAGTTAGCTGAACAACGTTTTGAGGAGCTATTCAATCTGAAATCGACAGATGATACCATTCCTGCTGAGGCTAAAAATGCAGCAAGACATGCCCTTGAATCATATAAAAGTTATGTAAAAAAAGACAAAGCTACGATTACTGATAACATGGTAGCGGAGGTGGAAGGAGTGTATGATGCTTATCTGAAAATGCTTCAATTGTTGTTAGAAATTACTGAAATTGCTGTTTGGGATGAGCAACGTCGTTTAGTTGAAACAGACCACCGTACGTCAAGATTAGCCAGAAATCAAGTATTGATGGCTTTGAAAAATTTACCGATGTTTACTACGGGTATTATCAGGAGCAATGCTAAATGGGGAGAAGAAGACCAAAACCTTTTGCGTAAACTTTTCTTAGAAGCAATCTTGCCTGATACAACTTTCCAGTCGTACCTTCGTATAACAAAACATACTTTTGAGGAAGATTTGGCGTTGGTTCAGTATCTTGTAAAAACTTTCATACTGAAACATCACCTTATTGCTGATTATTTTGAGGAAAAAGACCTAAATTGGAACGAAAATAAGGATGTGCTTAAAAGCCTTTGTGTAAAGACTTTTAAGATTGAGAAAGTGGAGGATTTGGCATTACAGCCTTTGGCATTAAATTGGGACGAGGATAAGCATTACTTTGTAGACCTTTTTAATAATGTGTTGGATAACGATGAATCGTATGAGAAAATCATTACCGACCAAACACAAAACTGGGAAGGCGACCGTCTGGCGATGACAGATATGCTTATTTTAAAGTTGGGCTTGGCAGAAATGATTCATTTTACGAGTATTCCAGTAAAAGTATCAATCAACGAATACATTGAATTGGCAAAAAACTATTCAACACCAAAGTCAGGGCAGTTTATAAATGGTTTATTAGATGTACTTTCGCAGAAATTACAGAAAGAGGGAATCATCAGAAAGTCGGGACGAGGATTGATTGATAATAAATAATGGTTATTTGAACAACGCAACAGGCATAATCTATAAATTTGATTTTTTAACCGATAACTTGCAATACAATGAGTAAATCATCAAAAACATTTTGGGCATTCATGACTGGAGCTGCCGTTGGAGCTGCCTTAGGAATTCTATATGCACCTGATAAAGGAGAAAATACCCGTAACAAACTGTTTTATCAACTTCAAAAGTATCGTGACCAACTACAAGGTTTAATTTCAGATTTGATTGATGGAAAAGAAATTCCTGAAACAATGGCAAAATCTGAAGGTAAGAAAGTAGTAAACGAAGCACGTGAAAAAGCAGAACGTTTATTAGAGGATGTAGAAAGCATGATGAGTCAGATTAAAGCTAAAGCCTAATTTTGAAATTAATTCGAATATTCATCGTATGAAAAAAGCAATCATTTTGGCATTGGGGATTAGTGTTTTTTTTGCTTGTCAAAATAAACAAAAGAACGATAGCCAGACAATGGCAGACTCTGCGTCTGCCTATAAACCGACAAGTGATAAATTTCCTGTGATGCAAGCTGATTCACAATCGGTAGATTTAGGTGTAATTACACAAGGCGATACCATTATTCACATTTATAAATTTAGAAATACGGGTAATATGCCATTAGTGCTAAGTAGTGTAAATGCATCTTGTGGTTGTACTACGCCTTCGTACTCTACTTCACCAGTTCAACCGGGTGAGCAAGGCTTTATTAAGGTGAAATTTGATAGTAAAGGCAAAGAAGGAAAGCTTAGTAAAACAGTAACAGCGATAGCAAATACTACTCCTGCCGAAAATACTTTTTCTTTTAAAGTAGAAGTACTAAAGAAATAGTAAGACTCCCAAGAATATTTAATCAAACAAAAAACAAATATGTTTAACAGTATTTTATTACAAGGAATGCTCGGTGGAGGTGGTGCATCTTCTCTTTTATTAATTGGTGGTATGTTCGTTGTCATGTATTTTTTCATGATTCGTCCTCAACAAAAAAAACAGAAAGAGCAACAAGCATACGTTGATGCATTAAAGGCTGGCGATAAAGTAGTAACGATTGGTGGTTTGCACGGTACTGTTACTTCTGTAAGAGAAAAAACAGTTGTATTAGAAGTAGATTCAAGCAAAGGAGTAAGAATGGTGTTTTTGAAAACAGCCATTTCTAAAGACTCTTCTGCGCAGATTGGCGAATAAAATTTGTCATTTCCTTAATTGAAGAGATTGTTAAAAGAAAAGAACACTAAATATTCTTTGACTTTCAACCTCAACCCCAGCCCTTTCTCTGAAGGAGAAGGGGTTGGGGATGAGGTTTTATCGGAATATAATTTGTATATAGTCTATCTTTTGAGATAACTTCAATTTGTAAATTCTTTCAGATGAAACCCGCTCCTAAAAAAACTGATTTCAAAGCTGTAATAGTGAGCCTATTCGCTGCTATTATTTTTTGGATAATGAATGCCTTGAACAAAGAAGGCTATTCACAAAAAATTTCCTTTCCTATTCGTATTACTTACGACGATTCCCTTTACATACCGACTCAGCCACTTCCTGAAAAAATTTCTGTCAATGTTTCTGGTAGCGGGTGGGATTTATTACGTAAATCATTTTCATTCAATAAAACGCCTATTCAGTATGCTATCAACAAGCCACTGAAAACTAAGTTTTTGAATACTGGTATGCTCACAGATTCTATTGCGGAGTATATTAGAGATGTACAGGTAAATTATATCGTAGCCGACCGCTTTGAGATAGAATTTGATAAAAAAATCAAGAAAGATTTTACCTTAAAAATAGATAGCTTACATATTCCCTTGAAAGAGCATTATGTAGTATCGAGTGTGATTAATCTTAATCCAAGAGTCTTGACCATTGAAGGCCCAGAATCTATGTTGAAAGATATGGATAGCACAATTTATATTAAAGTGCCTGGACAACAGATTAAAGATAATTTTGATGATGAAATAGGGCTTCCTTTTGCTAAAAATGGCATATTGAAAACCAATAAGAGCAAAGTAAGTGTAAGTTTTGAAGTTGAAGAATTATTGAAATAATGGCAAAGGTAATTGGCATTACAGGAGGGATAGGTTCGGGCAAAAGCCTTGTTTGTAAGATTTTTTCTATACTAGGTATTTCTATTTATGAAGCCGATACTCGTGCTAAATGGCTTGTCGCTCATAATATTCCCCTCAAAAATTCGATTATTCAATTATTAGGCGAAAATGCTTATACTGCCAATGGCAACTACAACCGCGAATGGGTAGCTTCGCAAGTATTCAATAATGCAGATTTACTACTTCAATTAAATGCACTTATACATCCAGCAGTTCGGCAAGATGCCCGAACATGGATTGAAGACCATCAACAACATTCATTTGTATTGTATGAAGCTGCGCTCATGAAAGCAGCAGGAGATGGAAATGCCTTTGATAAAGTAATTGTGGTAGATGCCCCCAAAGCCCTCAGAATAAAGCGTGTAAAGGCAAGAGACGGACGTACAGAAGCCGCCATTGAAGACATCATAGCCAGACAAATATCAGAAAGTGAACGATTGAAAATTGCTGATTTTGTAATTAACAATGACGAAAAAGAGCCTTTGTTAGACCAAGTATTAGCCTTGTATCAAAAACTAAAGGCAACATCATCATAAAGACTAACAAAAAAACCACTTTCAATGCGAAAGTGGTTTTTTTGTTAGTCTTTAGCTTCTATTCACTGGTGTCTAACCAAAAGCTTTTTGGTTACCAGTGATCTGCCATCAGCAGACAGTTGATATAAATAAATGCCATTTCCCCAATCTTTAGTAGAAATCTCTTTTCTTGAGGCATCTTTATCTAAAACTTCTTCTTTAATCTCACTTCCCAAAACGTTGTAAAAAGTGATTTTTACTTCGTTTACTTGTGACGAGATATTATATTTAATCGTTGCAATATCATCCGCTGGATTAGGATAGATATTCCAAATTGATATTTTGTCGTTGTTGAATAGTTTATCGTCAGCACTAAATGATTCTTCTACTTTGGTTTCAACAGAAGTAGTTGATGCAACCACTTGAGCTTCATTTTTAGTAGCGTAGTTTTTAGGCGTTTGTACCATCAAAGAATTAGTAAAATACTGACTAATGGCAGCACGCTGATAGTTTACATTCCTATCAAGAGAAAGGTGCGATGGCTGGAAATATGAAAAAGGCATCTTTTTATAAGATGACGAGCTCGTTATCTGGCTCATAGTCTTTTGCTTTGGCTTAACATCCAAGCGACTTTTATAGCGATTCTCAGTAGTTTGAGCAATCCCTGATATCGATGATATCAAGCATCCCCAAATTAACCAAGCTTTTGTATTAAAGAGTATAGGTTTCATTTCATTTAGTATTTCTTTATGAAGACAACATTAGTCAATTAATAAATATTTTTAAGTGTCTATATTATCATAGACCTAAAAATCGTTTGAAAGGTTGCTTTTACTTTTAAGTATTTTATTTATAAAACAAAAATATATTAAAAAAATTCAATTTTCAAAGTTTCGGCAACGATTTTTTATTTATTTTATTATGTGGCAATTCATTAATTTTCTTTTCTATCTTTTTTTCTACCTTTTTTATCAAGACAGAATCCTTTGAAGCAGTTAATGAAGGGGTAATAATAGGACGTGCAACTCTTGCTAAAATACTTGCTTTATTTGGCATTTCGCTGATTCGCCACTTGAATCCATCCAACTCTTTATCGTCTTCTTTTACTTCTTTGGGCGGAATAAACTTACCATCTGGTTTAGCTAAAAAAGCTATGCGAGAGATCTTATTTTTAGCAAAATTCATATTCATTTTCCCACATTGTACTCTATTCATCCCAGTTAGGGTATTTTTTTCATCAATTGCGTAATAGATGCTTTCCCCATTACCCTCTACGTTCACTTTTTCAATCTTAGAATCATCCGTAAACCTAACCACCATTTTACGCCCTTTTATCTGGTTGTAATTTGTTAGTGTATCAGTTGCAATCACAAAAGACTTGCCCTTCATATTCATCACACTGATTTTATTTCTTTTCAGTAGGATATTGATTGAGTCTGCTTCAGATTGATTTTTTAAATTCCAGAGAATAGGTTTCTGATAAAAATAAATAGTTGAGTCTGAAACATTATAACTCAGCGAGTCGCACTTTGCCGCAAAATCACTTTTAGAAATCATTACTCTTTTATAAGCATACATTTTCTTGGTTTTGGTTTCCTTGTTGTCCAATGAAACCAAGGTGTCGGCCGTTAAAAAAAGTGTGTCATTCTCAAAAACATTCTTCAATAAAGCATGTCCGAATACTCTGGTAACCCCAGTTTTCTTCGAATATCTACCACGGTCGCCCGTGAGGATAGCCTTGTCTTTTTTCGAGACAAAATGAATATTCCCAATCGCAATACCAATTTCGGTTGGCGGGTCATAAATCATCGTATCGGCCGTCATGACATAATCTTCCGTTTTTACAGTCGACCGCCCCTTGAGGTTCGAAATCTTTGTGATAGTATTATATTGGCTACCGGGGTTGGCGTATGTTGTATCTTTTTTATTAACAACCAACGTAGGGGCTATAAAAAAAGCTTCTTTGGATAAGGTACTATACCGCAAGGAATCTCCCGTTAGGCTACCATCCTTATCGATAACATGTACATTCGTTTTAAAATCAAAAAGCTTTGTAACCGTATTATAATAGCCTTCCTTACTGGTAAGCGTACTTTTTTTATCAATGATTTTACCACCAGTATTATAATAAGCAATGCTAGTATTCAAATTATAATCTAGCTTATTGGTAGTCAATAAAATCGTTTTATCGTCTAACTTCACATGTCCATTGATGATTGCTTTTCTTTCATTTCCGAAATAATAGGCAGTATCCCCAGTAATGGTGACCGTATCTGCTTGAATAATTTTTACTTTTCCGTAAGCTTCAAGAATATTCGTTGTTTCATTCAAAATTGCCAGATTGCAATACATCAGGGTAGTACCTTGTCGCAAAGCGACATTGCCAATCAGCTTCTTCATTTGCATAAATGGCTGGTTCTGACCAATCAAACTGTCGGCTTTGATGATTTCTACTTGGCTTCCAGCAGGAGTTTGGGCATTAGTTGAAAAAAAAGTAAAAAACGATAAAATTAATCCTATGAAAATATACGATAAAGTACTGGAAATGGATTTGACTATTTCAAATGCTTTCATCGATTCTGGAATTACTTTTATTTGATGTATTTTTGTGGAATATTTCATAAATCTTGTGCTTGCAAAATTAGCCAAATAAAATCATGCTCAACGAGTTTTTAACGTTTATTAACAAACAAAATCTTATTCAACCGTCTCAAAAAGTACTTTTAGCGGTAAGTGGTGGTATGGATTCTGTCGTGATGTGCGACCTTTTCAGCAAAGCCAAACTTAACTTTGCGATTGCCCATTGCAATTTTGGACTTCGTGGCGAGGAATCGAATGAAGATGAAATGTTTGTGAAGAAACTGTCTATTAAATACAAAGTACCTTTTTATGTGACTACCTTTCAAACGACTGATTTTGCCGAAAATGAAAAGATTTCTACGCAAATGGCTGCGCGTATCTTAAGGTATGAATGGTTTGAAAAAATAAGAATCCAACATCAGTTCGACTATATCGCTACGGCGCATCATCAAAATGATGTACTTGAAACGGTATTGCTGAATTTGACCAAAGGGACGGGCATAGCAGGTTTGCATGGTATCAGGGTAAAAAATGGGCATATCATTCGTCCAGTATTGTTTGCTGAAAAAGAAAGTATTTTTGATTATGTCGTAGAAAATCAGATTATCTGGCGTGAAGATTCTTCTAATGAATCTAATAAATATCAACGTAACCTGATTCGTAATGAAGTAGTGCCTTTGTTAAAACAGATTAATCCTAATCTTGAAAATACGATTCAGCAAACCGTAGAAAGAATTACGGCGGTAGAAGATATTTTTGAGCAAGAAATGGAAATGCTCAAAAAGCAAATCACTTGGTCAGATTCGCAGGCAATTTATGTGAATTATAAAGCTATTCAAACGCTTTCACAACCTGTGATTAAACTAGCAGAATTGTTGAAGCCTTATAATTTTAGCTATCAACAAAGTCAGGATATTTTTGAGGCTTTTGATAAAGAAGCAGGCAAAATGTTTCTTACACCTACACATACCTTGGTAAAAGACCGTACAGAATTGGTCATTACCCCAAAAAATCTACAGGCTTTTACCAGCAAAACCATCGAGAAAAATAATGTGGTAGTAGAGTTTGGCGATAGAATGCTAAATATCGGAGAGTTTACTGAAATAGAAGAAGATTTTGTAGTGCCGACAGCTAAAAAGGTAGCTTGTTTGGATGCTGACAAGATTCGCTTTCCGTTACAGCTACGTAAATGGAAAGAAGGCGATTGGTTTTGTCCCTTAGGAATGAACAAGAAAAAGCTCATCAGCGATTTTCTGATTGACCAAAAAGTACCTTTGAATTTGAAAAAAGATGTCTATCTGCTTACATCAAACGGTTCAATAGTTTGGGTAATTGGCTTTAGAATCGATGATAGATTTAAAGTCACAGAAAAGACTGCTAAGATTTGCTTGATGGAAGTGAAATAATTGGAGTTGGGAGTTTTGAGTGCGGAGTTGAAGGGTGAACATGATTCATTCAGAATTATAAAATCAAAAAAGTGGTCAAAAACTAATTTTGACCACTTTTTTGTAATTGATGGGCAATGAATTCCTACTGTTTGAGCGGAGCGAGTTTAGGAATTCTTGATTTTTTTGTTACTTTTTGCATCAAGGCAAAAAGTA
>NZ_JBWKYN010000082.1:0-25362 GCF_059423785.1 Arcicella sp. GW458-12-2-14-TSB2
TTTCAAATCTTCAAATTATTTCCCATAAACTCCCTTCAAGAAAGTTTCAACATCTAGTGGCGTTCTGCCTAATAAATCTGCTAAATCAGAACTTACTTCATCAAACTCACCATCTTTGATTGCTCCACTAAAGCCTGCAAATAAACCAATGTAATGTGCTGGAACACCCGCATCAGTAAGCGTTTTGGTGAATTCTTCTATACTTGGCGAAACATACACAATTTGCTTATCTGTTATTTCTGAAATGATATTGGCAATGTCTTGATAAGAATAAGTTTTTGCACCTGTAATGTCATAGATTTTATGCTCGTGTCCTTCACTGGTTAAAACGTTTGCTCCTGCTTCTGCCATATCTTCACGCCAAGCAAAAGCGGTTTTTCCATCACCAGCAGGTTGATAAATTACGCCTGTTTCAAGTACTTGCTCACCCACAAACATTGGTAATAAGTCGGTATACAAACCATGTTTTAGAATAGTATAAGCCAGCCCAGATGCTTTTAACCATTCTTCTGTTTTTAGGTGTCCTTCCGCCACAAAAGCAATTGGCGAAGTAGCTGTTTCATTTTTACGTTGGAAACTAGTGTACACCACATGCTTTACGCCTGCTTGTGTAGCTGCTTTTACTACATTTTCATGCTGAGGAATACGATTAGCAATATCATTTCCTGACACAAAATATAATTTATCAATCCCTGAGAAAGCAGCAACCAATGAATCATAATTGTTATAATCGCCAACGATGATGTTTACGCCTTTGCTTTTCAAGTCTTCAACTTTGGCAGCATCTCTTACCAATACTGAAATGTTTGAAGCCTCTGTTTTTCCTAATAAAAATTTTACTACTGCACTACCTAACCCACCTGTTACGCCTGTTACTAATATCTTGCTCATTTTTTTGATTGTTTATTTTAAAAGTCTTATTGCATACTAAAAGTAATTAAGTTACTTTTGGAGAGTAAAAGTAGTTTCTCTTTAATAACAAATCAAGAAGGCACTAAAAAGTTAGGCACTTACTTTAAAGTAAGTATTACTGATAATCAACATATTAGGATGGAAAAAATAATAGATAATTTTACAATTTCAGCCAATTGTCCTGTAAGGAATGTGCTGGACAGGTTTGGCGACAAGTGGTCGATACTTATCTTGATTGTTTTAGGACAAAACGGAACAATGCGTTTTAATGAAATCAATAAGACAATTGGAGATATTTCACAAAAAATGCTGACCGTCACCTTGAGAACTTTAGAAGCCGATGGGCTAATCTCAAGACAAGTATTTCCTGAGATTCCTCCTAAGGTAGAATACCAATTGACTCATTTAGGCTTTAGCCTTGTTCCACATATTAATAATTTAGCCACATGGGCAAACGAGCATATTGTAGAAATTAAGAGCTCTAGAGAGAAGTTTAAGGTGTAATGGCATCATAAACAAATTACTCCACACAAAATGCGTGGAGTAAATCTACAATACAACAAATTTATGAATCGTTTGCTCCTCTGTTTAGAAGGAGGCTGGTAAGTTCTTGTTTTATTGACCTTTTGATAAGGTAACAGTATTTTTTACGGAGGAATTTAATGTTGAATCAAGGTAAGCATTTTAGTAGCGTATCTTTTGCCTAATTCGCGATAACCTGCCGCATTAAAATGCAAATTATCGGCTGCATCAGTACATCCTGCAGAAGAAATAACATGAGCATTTGGAATGGTTTGTGGTAACGTAGCAATGATTTTGTTCATACTAGCACAAATGCCTCCTTGGTCTGCATTAACTGTTTCTCCAGCAAGCAATGGTACTTCCTCTGCTTTTAAATGAAGGTCATTTATAAGGTTATCATACACTATCTTTACTTTTTTAGTCCAAAGCGTATCATTTGTGTTGGATTCTCCCTGATGCAACAATATACCTTTAATAACTCCATCCTTCTGTGCCAACTTAGCCATTTCTACCAAACGACCATACGGATTTCCGTCGTATTCTTTTATCATGTTTTTCATCCAAGACGGTGCAGTACTCGTATAAGTTTCAAAATGGTCTTTATCAAATAATTCGATTTTACAACCACCAATCGCAACATTGATAATACCCACCTTTATATTTTTAGGGAGGTTTTCAATCATAGTCCTACCAAAATAATCTCCGGGGGTAATTCCTGTACGACAACGACACAAAGGAGGAATGGCAGTATACCATTGCCCTTTGCTCCTACCCAAATTAGGGCAGTCAACAGCTTCCATTACTTGAAAGCGAGGGTCAACATTAATGGTATCTTGGGCTTCCACAGGAGCATTTCCTTCCATATTCGACTGCCCAAAACTTAAGTAAATGTGAAAGTTTGTGTCTTGACCAAAAGCGGTAATACACGACGATAAAAAGAAGCTTAGTAGTAATGCGTACTTAAAAGGATTTTGTTTCATGGTTATTATTAAAATCTATCAATATTTAAGGATATAAAGTAAGCCATTTAGTTTTTGTTTCATTAGCACATTTTAACATATATATATCTAAAATGTTCAATTCCCTCTAAACAAAAGCTAATTTTATAGCATTATAGCTTGGGATTAGCTTTGAGCTATAAGCTTTCAGCCTTGAGCTTTTATTTACCATTGATATATTTTATTAATTAAAAAAGGGTAAGCATCCAATTGGATACTTACCCTTTTTATTGTTTTATTCTTTCCAACATCCCCAAAGCTGATAGCTCGTTACTCAACGCTATAAAGTTCCTTTTCTCATTTCTTTTACAGCATAATCAACAGAGCGAGCTGTCATTGCCATATACGTAAGCGATGGGTTTTGAGTAGATGTTGACGTCATAGAAGCACCATCTGTTACGAATACATTTTTACAGCTATGAATCGCATTCCATTTATTCAAGATAGATGTCTTAGGGTCTTTACCCATTCTTGCACCACCCATTTCGTGAATATCTAAGCCAGGTGTACGGTTTGAATCGTTCGTTCTAATATTAGTGAATCCAGCTTTAGTGTACATTTCCGTGAATTGTTCAAAGAAATCTTTCACCATCTTGCGGTCGTTATCATCATAATCAACCGAAATTCTCAGTTGAGGAATTCCCCAAGGGTCTACTTTCGATTTATCCAACGCTACATAATTAGTTTCCTTCGGAATAGTTTCGCCCATCATGTGCGAACCAACACTCCATACATTGTTATATGCTGGATTTAATAAAGCTTTTTTCAAATCTTCCCCTAAACCGCTTCTATCGTCGTGCTGATAATGCCCAGCCGAGAACCCAGCCGCATAACCACGCAAGAAATCCGTTTCTTGTTTTTCAACGTTTCTGAAACGAGGAACATAAGCTGAATTTGGTTTACGCCCATCGGTTGTACTATCCAAGAATCCTTCGTATTCTGCATTGATAGTTGCTGTATAATTATGGAAGGCTACATATTTTCCTAATAATCCACTATCATTTCCTAATCCGTTCGGGAAACGATGTGAAGTAGAATTCAACAATACCAAGTTTGAATTTAAAGCGGCCGCATTTACAAAAATAATTCGCGCATAAAACTCCATCATTTCCTTGGTAGTAGCATCAATTACTCTTACGCCTGTAGCCTTGCCTTTTTTCTCATCATAAATGATTGAATGCACTACTGAATTCGGACGTAATGTTAGTTTACCTGTCTTGGCAGCCCAAGGCAAGGTAGATGAATTACTACTGAAATAGCCACCATAAGGACACCCACGTTCACAAATCGTTCTGCTCTGGCATTGTGCTCGTCCTTGGTCATAATGCACTTGTTTAGGTGATGTAAGGTGCGCACAACGTCCTGTAATAATATGACGGTCTTTGTAGTTTTTGGCTACTTGTTCCTTAAAGTATTTTTCAACACAATTTAATTCATGTGGGGCTAAAAATTCACCGTCTGGCAAACTAGGCACATTATCTTTATTACCAGAAATACCAGCAAATTTTTCTACATAACTATACCAAGGAGCAATGTCTGCATAGCGTATTGGCCAATCTACAGCGAAGCCGTCGCGGGCAGGTCCTTGAAAATCATATTCAGACCAACGTTGTGTTTGACGAGCCCATAGTAATGACTTTCCACCAGTTTGGTAGCCACGAATCCAATCGAAGGGTTTTTCTTGTACATAAGGATGTTCGGCATCTTTCACAAAAAATTGTTCCGTACCTTCATAAAAGGCATAACATTTACTCACGATTGGATTGGCATCTTTTACTTCTTTTTTAATACGGCCGTGGTGTTCAAATTCCCAAGGTTGCATCAAAGTAGTTGGATAGTCGATTACGTGTTTTACATCTCTTCCTCGCTCCAGTACTAGTGTACGTAATCCTTTTCCTGTAAGTTCTTTAGCAGCCCAGCCACCACTTATTCCTGAACCAATCACGATGGCATCGTAAGTTTGGTTCTTTATAGCATCTATATTTAAATTGGACATAATCTTTTTAAAATAAAATTTGAGAGTAGTAATAATTAATACGGCAACAGATTGCTTATACTTTTAAGCTAAATTTTGATACTATTTTTTAATTGGTACACATCCGTGATAACGCCCCGGAACCATTTCAAAAATTCTTAGATTAGTCATCACATATTCAG
Organism: Arcicella sp. GW458-12-2-14-TSB2; assembly: GCF_059423785.1. Classification (NCBI taxonomy): domain Bacteria; kingdom Pseudomonadati; phylum Bacteroidota; class Cytophagia; order Cytophagales; family Flectobacillaceae; genus Arcicella; species Arcicella sp. GW458-12-2-14-TSB2. Next base: position 4,590 of record NZ_JBWKYN010000082.1, read on the forward strand.
AAACCAAGTATCCATCAATCGTAAGCCCTTTTACTAATTGAATAAATCCTTTGTCATCACTGTTTTGTGACATACTCATTTTCTTTAGAATATCTAATTTTTGTTTTGAATCGCTCTCCACAAAAGTTTTAGCATATTCCTTTTTTGATAATTCATCTACAGAAACAAGCCCTTTTGCAAAAATATCTTGCGACTTTTTATCATAGCAGTCTGCTACCATTTTCAAGATAAATTTATCTGCACCAAGCTCTTTTGCACCAGGTGTATCTGTTTTAGGAATAATAGTCTCTACGATTTCTGCCAATAAAGCCTCTTGGGAATAGCTAATCTTAAAGGTATTATTTTGAAGTGATTCTTTACTCCAAGCATTTGCCCAAGCTGGTAAAACGATTGTTCCCCCAATCGTAAGAGCCAAGTTTTTGATTGCCGAACGTCTTTGCATTATGTTAAGGTTAATTTATGAATACAAATAAAAGATTTTTTACCCTACGGATTAGACTGAGTTATGTGGTTTTATCACCTGTTAAAATTCAACTTAGAAAAAGAGATTTTCAATAGCTTACGGCTACAATTTATCATTTACTCTTTTTGGAATAAAAATCAAGGCTTTAAGTTACAATATATAATTTTATTTTAGGGCAAACTGTACTTTGTAAAGATAGCTTTACGTAAATAATACCTATTTATTGTAAAACTGTCTAACCTTATAAATTTCCCATAAAAAAAGGGTAATAAAGATAGGAAGAGGAGAAGATTAAGCTAGATAAATGTTGAGCAATGTGTTTTGTTGAATTGTGATAGAATCACAATTCAACAAAAATTTAGCCCTGAACAGGCTGTGCATCAGGGAAAAATGAATGCAATTTCAATAAGATAGATTCAACCACTGCATCAGGGCATGATGCCCCGCAAGTAAGCATAATCGTTACTTGTTCTTTTTGGGGTAAAAAATCACTCGTATGTTTTTCAGTTTTTGAATGTAAATCAAAATGACTGATGATATTTTTTGTTAATATTTTATCGGCAGAGGAAATAAAATAAGTAGGTAGTTTTTGTTCACAAAGCTCTACTAAATGTGATGTATTTGATGAATTATACCCCCCCGCTACTATTACTAAATCGGCATCTTCTTTTAATAGCCCATAAGTAGCACTCTGGTTATCATTGGTAGCATAACAAAGGGTATCTCGGGTATCTGCGAAATAGGCTGTTACATCGTTCCCTTCAATATTATGTTTTTGAACCATTATTTGCTTTAAATAATCGGCAATTCCCTGTGTATCAGAAGCTAGCATTGTAGTTTGGTTTACTACACCGATTCTTTGTAAATCTTTAGTAACATCAAAACCTTCTGAAAACTGTCCGCTAAATTCTTCATAAAATTGTTCTGCTGGTTTTTCGCCTGTGATGTACTTTGCCAATTCAATGCTTTGCTTCATGTCTTTTACAACCACTGTGGCAGCATTTTCTTTGGCGTGCGAAAATGTAGCCCTGGTTTCCTCATGCGCAGGTTTCCCATGCACTACAATCGTATAATCTTTCTGACCAATTGCTGTAGCACGGTTCCAAACTTTTTCTACAAAAGGACAAGTAGTATCGTATTGATAAGCATTGATACCTATTTCAGAAAGGCGTTGTTGTATTTCAATCGTCGTACCAAAAGCAGGTACAATTACGACATCATCTGAAGTCAGTTCAACCCAAGGGATTAATTGTTTACCAGAAGTATCCATGATAAAACTAACCCCTCTACTTAATAAATCAGCATTTACATCAGGATTATGAATCATCTCTGATAATAGAAAAATTCTTTTATCAGGGTTTTCTTCTATCGTTCTGTATGCTATTTCAACTGCATTTTCTACACCATAACAAAAGCCAAAATGCCTAGAAATCAAGAACTTTACGGAGCCATAGTCTAAGACTGTGGGTGTAAAGTCTTTTTTGAGTTTATCTTGAACACGGCGTTTCTCCTTGATACCGCCGATAATAGTACTCTTGTATAGATCAGGAATCTGAAATGATTTCATTTTCTTCATTTTTCTTCGAGCATCTCCTTCTAAAGGAGCTTCCACCCGAAACAGTTCAATATCAGAAGAATTACTAATTACCTCCATCTCTTTAAACAACTTTTTTGATTAACAGTTTTCAAAGTTACACGAAAAGTGTAAAATCAGGCCAAATAATTATTAGTAATTGCGCAATGGGTCACTAAAGTAAAAGTTTTATTTCTTTCTAATGATCTGTTTTGTAATTTAAAAATTTCATAAAATTGAACATGGGTAAGTCTTTATTAAAATACAAAAATTACGATGTGCATGCTATCACAACGGTTTCACCATTAGGAAAAATAAATGCCAACATTGCCACTTGGGTTATGCAAAGTGCTATGCAGGGGAAGTTTATTACAGTGGCTTTATACAAAACGGACTATACCATTGAATTGGTACGAGAAAGTATGATACTGAATGTAAATCTTTTGGCGAAAGACCAAGCCAAAAAGCTCATTACGAAACTGGGCAGAAAAAGTGGTAGGACTTCTAACAAATTTGTAAACTTGCCTTTTGAGATAGACGAAAGGGGTTGCCCCTACCTTACGGAAGCCATAGGTTATGTGCAATGTAGGTGTGTGGGAAGTATAGATTCTGGCGACCATGAATTATTTGTCTGTGAAGTATTAACACAGAAAGTATTGAATCCAGACAAAGAGGTATTGACCAACAATTATTTAAGAGCCGAGGGATTGGTGAGGGGGTAAATGGCTTTCGGATTTCGGCTGTCAGCTATCGGTATTAAGAAAACAAAAACGGCAATCGTGAAGATTGCCGCTACATTTATGTTAATCTGAAAAGCCGAAGTCTGACTTCGGAAAGCCAATTATTTTCTTTCAAAAATGACAGCAGCCCAGTTGTTCTTATTTTCAGTATGTGTTTTTATTAACCCCGCTTCTTTCGCTACGCCTTCTATGTCCTCAATATCATGTTGATAAAAACCACTTACAATCAATTTTGAAGGAGCGGGTTTCATAAATTCTACATATTTTGGAATATCACGCATCAGGATATTTCGGTTGATATTAGCCAAAATAATATCGTATTGGTCAGCAGGTTCATCTTCGATAGTTCCTTGACGAATTACGATGTTATCACAATCATTCAATTGTACATTTTCACGCGAATTCTCGGCAGCCCATTCTTCAATATCAAAACCTGCTACTTCCGAAGCTCCTAATTTTGAAGCAAAAATGGCTAATATTCCTGTTCCACAACCTACATCCAATACTTTTTTCCCTTGATGGTCTATCTCCATTTGTAAACTCAACACCATTGAAGTAGTTTCATGATGTCCTGTTCCGAAAGACATTTTAGGATTAATCAACAACTCATATTGAATAGTTGGGTCAGGCTCATGAAAATTAGCACGTACTCTCACACGACCGTTTGCTGCTAAGATAGGCTCATAGTTTTTCTCCCATTCCTCATTCCAGTTCTTTTTTTCTAAAGTCAAGTAGCTATAACTAATAGGAGTCATCGCTAAATATCGCTCCATAATTTCATCCAGTTGCTCTTCCGAAAACAAATCTTCTGTAATATAGGCGTTCAAACCCTCTGCTTCTTCGGTAAAAGTTTCGTAGCCAATTTCCCCTAGCTCAGCCATGAAAATATCCGAAAATTCTGGGTTGATGTTTAGTTTTACTTCTATGTAGTTCATGATTAAATTTTGATTTGCTTGTTTGCAGCCCCAAAGATAATATTTTCCAATGGCTTAATCTTAATATTTTGGGATGTAACAAATTTATGAACATACAAACAACATAGATTGTAATGAAATAAATAGATTGTATCAGACCTCTTTATTATTTGCTTTCGGAAAATTGAAAAGTAAAGAGGTAATAATAGGAATAAAGAAAATACCAACAGTCAGTCCTGAAATTACAATATCTGCAATATGGCTTTTTAGAAACTGACTAAAACTACTCTCTGGATAAAGATATTCATATAATGACAATAATAATTTTAACCCTAGAATAGCGATGACAATAAAAGCCGAAGTTTCTAAAAAACTGTACTTTTCCATCAATTTAACAAACCATTGTGCGATAAATCTCATGGCTAAAATACCAATAAATACCCCTATACAAACCAAAATAATATTGGGTGTAAACGCTACAGCCGCAAAAACATTATCGATTGAAAAAGCCATATCCATTAATTCTACCAAAGCTACTGTAGCCCAAAAAGTACCTAATGAACCAACAGTTAATTTATAAAGCCAATTGCTTTTTTTATCAATTAAATCATCTTCGGTAGTTTCAGTTTGTTTGCCTTTCCACCAGTCAAAAACTAGATATAAAAGATAAAGCCCTCCAATTGGCTTTAGCCACCAAATACTAATGAGAATTGAAGCAAAAATCATGGCTATTCCTCTGAAAAAGTATGCACCCCAAATACCATATTTTAATGCTTTATCTCGCTGATTTTGGGGTAAGTCCATTACCATAGTAGCTAAAACAGCCGCATTATCAACCGATAGTAAACTTTCGATAATGATTAAATTTCCAATGATGGCAAGTGAATTGCCAGGATGGTTGATTACATCTTGCCAAAGGATGCTAATATCTTGAATTAACGAATTCATTTTAAATGAGTTAAGTTTTAAATTATTGATTTGCCATCGTGATTACTACTACTCTTCCACCGTCTTCTTTTGATAGTAATAGTTTTTTCCCATTAGTCAATATTACCATTTCGTTAATACCTATCATTTTATCTTCTGTTAAATCCTTGAGTCCTGTTAGTTTTTGGTTCACTAAAACCCAAGCATTATTATAAAAAGTAAAGTATCCAACGGGTTCTTTTTGGGCAGGTGACAGGCGTTCGTTTCGGGTTATGTTACGATTTACATGCCACTGAAATAGATATTGATTGTTGTAAACCATCAGTCGATGGTTTTCTGGATGCCACACACTTGGTTTAAATTGGTGATATAGGTCTAATACAGGGAGTGTTCCTTTGTGGGGAGTACCACAAAAAGGGCATTTTGGCGTGGTGGTATTATCAAAAACGTACCACTTTTGTTCACAGGCTGTATTACTACAGGGCTGCATCAAGTCTGTAGTTTTTAATAGTGCCTGTTCCCACATATCGGCATTTGGGCGTTCGCTGGGATTGTGTAGCCCTTTGATAAAGGCTTGGTTAAATAACTCTTTTAGGTATGGCCCCGTTAGGGTATAAGGTAGCTTATTCACATCTGCCCAATAGGTATCCCATTTAGATATTTGGTTCATCTTGGGCCTGTTAGTAGCATCTGTGGGATGCTCGATAAACAAAGCTTTTTCACCCATTGAAAGCAAATCATCTTTTTCAGTATCTAGATCATGCACCTTGCCTCCTTTTAGCGGATGCCTGTGTAGTAGATACATATAGATTAGACATGCCAAGGCGTGGAGGTCAGTTAAACGATTGGGGAGCTTGCGGTTTGGATCTGTTCTGCCCAGATGTTTGGTTGCTAGTACCTCTGGAGCGATAAAGTCGGCTGTGCCAATTACTTCTGCTGCAAATAGCCCCGGCACTACTAAACCGTCTAAATCAATCATACAGGCAGACTTAGTAACTGGGTCAACTAAGACATTATTGTACGATAAATCCGAATGCGATAAACCCATTTGGTGCATTTTTTTTACGCCCCTAGCCAAATTGACACAAATCTGAAAATACCCCAACCAGTTACCCAATTCGCTTTCGTCCAAACGCAAAGGGAAAAGCTTATTTCTGAACTTAGAAGCAGCAAACCACTTTCCATTTTTTTCTTCGCCTTGAATTAAATCACTGGTAGCATAGCCTTTCTTAAAAAAGAATTTTGAATTATATATTGGTACAATTAAACCCGTTTTGCCTTCAATTTCAATCACATCAGTAGGCCAACGATATATTTCTTCTAGATAATAATCTCCTGCTTCTTTGGTTTTTATGGCATTGTAATACTGGGTTACAATCTTCGTAAGTCTTTCCTTTTGGTTAAAGTCTTGTTTGTCTTTAAAAATAGCGACTACGTATTTTTTGTCAGGGCTAAAATACACATTTTTTGCCGTGCCACTCTTGGGGTTTCCGTTATCAACATATTGATAAGTGGAATCGTTGATGATGGATTTTACTGTAATTACACCCATTATTTAGGAATTGTGAGTTGTAAGCGATAAGTTTTGAATTTGATATATTGCTAGTGAGCACTTTAATTCACAAAACAACGTCGTTTGTTTTAAACGTACTACTTTAACAATTGGTAATTTATGAGCAGTCTGTCGCCGCAGTTTAAATTTGTAATCACTAAATCGCTCATTCATTAAATCACTCAATTACTTAAAATATAACTGCCAATGTTCTGTCATCATGATTGCCAGAACTCCAAAAATCCATCCATGACGATAGTTGATTGGCTATTTCGGTGTTTTCGGGGTTGAAGGCTACAGTAATTTTTTCTTCGTTGTTTCCGCCTAAATCATCCAAAAAGGCTTGCCAATTTTCGATTTTTTCTAGGTTGGCTTCTACCACAAACTTAGGGTCGTAGATACCGTCGGTCATTAGCATTAAATACGAAAAGTCATCTACTAATTTAAAGCCAAAACGGGTGCTGAATTTATTGCTACTGAATATTTCAGACATTGTTATAAATCTAGTACCTCCACCATACTCACCTACATCTAGCCAATTCATTAATTTAATCTCTGTCAAGTCTTTGTTCAACAGTCCTATTGGGCAGTCGCCCACCCCAAACGACAGGATGGCATAGCCGAAGTCATACTTCTTGAATAAAACAAATATCAGGGTAGTATGAAAATCCTTGAGGTTTGCTTGGGTATCTGTAGCAAAAGCTTCTAGCTGTTTATGAACAGTAAAGGCAGCCGTTCCTAATTTGTTATACACAAAAAGGTTGAGTTTCTTTTGGGTATCTTCGCCAGTGCCAGCGTTATGTTCTAGCAGTAGGTTGTCGAACTCAGCAAAGGATTCTGCCGTTAAATTTTCAGAGAAATAGTCGATGATACCATCACAGGCTAGTTTTGAGCCTTTTCTTGAAAACTTGGCACTGCCTGCACCATCCGCAACGCATACTAGGTTCCAGCCTGTATCTGGAAAATGCTTAAAAGCAAAATCATCATCCCTAAAAGAACCTACATTGGCATGCGAACGCCCCCTTTTAGATGCCACAACAATGTGCCTGTCTCCAAGTTTTTCAAAAGCCTCCGCCTTGTCTTCCTTCCAATAGTTATCCTCTTGTTGGGTGCTGGGTATATCTTTCCAGAGCGACTTTGGGTCGGCGTTGATAATCAATGGAATGCGTTTTTCGTTCAATACTGAATCGTCGGCTTCGTCCCTCACCCTGAATTTCATGGAGATTTTAAAATCTCCGCTTTGGGTAGGCATTCCATTAATGCTTTCAGACTCGTTGTCGTAAGCTAAACCTAGGTGTTCTAAATTTTCAAATTCTGTAAAAACAATGTTGTCTTCCTCCATACCGCCAAGTTTGCACAAATCTAAAATGGCTTTATAGGGTTTGCCTACGGTAGCATTGGGTATAACAAGAGGGGTATCAATGATGTCCTGTATGATATTCTTTATTCTCCATTGCTCTGTCATCATTTTCTGGGTTTCCTGTATGATTTTTACCGCTTTAATATTGGTTTCATTTTGAACAAACTCCTCAAAAAGTTGTTTTCTGTGGGCAGGAACTACTATGCTTATTTGTCCAAAAAAGGTATCTATGTACTGCTTCGTTGTTTGGTTCATGGTAGGTATTATCCTTGGGTTCTGTTTACATCAAATCCGCCACTACTAAATCCATAACTACCGTGTACACCGCACGAAGGGCAAGTTGCACTTATTTCAGCTTCATTTTTATCATTTTCGTTAATATTTTGTGTACCAACGCAATGTAGTTCTCCACAGGCACACATCGCAAACGCATATTGGTTGCCACAGCATGGACAAGCGGGCATCCCTACCAGTTCTTCTGTATTGATTTTTGCAGAGATACCGTTGATGTCTGTTAACTCGTTGTACGTATCATCTACTTTATAGGCTCCTACAAGTCTGTATGAAAGGCTTTGATAATTAAAGCCCATTGTATTTGCATTACTCAAAAACTTCTTGTACTTGATAAGATATGGTTTTTTAGTATTTTGGCATTTTCCTGCTAATACTACAAAATTATTATCAATATATTGTTCTACGGGTTTGGCTTTAGCATTGCTAAAATCAATTTTGGTAAGCGAGCTATCGTCTAGCTTCGCCATTTCAAAACCACTATTATTGTTTTCTACACTGATGCTACTCGTTTTGATAGAGTCTGTAATCCACTTGAAGAATTTTCGGTAATCTTCGGGAGTCGCATTGTTGAACGTCAGGACGTTGTCGGTCAATTCATTTAACAAGGATAAGTCTGTCCCATTGCCAAAAGAAATGGCTACCATGTTGGCAGTTTTGCCCCAATGCTGTTTCCATTCTGTTATGGCGGCTTTGGTATCATCTGTTGGAACTCCATCTGTCAATAAAAATACAATGGGTTTCCAGTCGCCTTTTTGCTCCATAGTTGTTTTTACGATGTTTCGGCGTAATTCAAACATCAAATGCCCGAGTCCGTTACTAAGCGAAGTACCTCCTCCTATCGGGAATCGGGGAGGATAAAAACTTACTACTTCCTGTAAGGGTACTAAGGTTTTTGCTTGTCCCGCAAAGACGATAATCGAAATCCAAACGGTTTCGATAGCGTAAGGGTCGGTTTTGATGGCTTTGATGATGGTAGCGATACCATCTTCTACTTGCTGGATTGGGTCGCCCACCATTGATTCGGATACATCAATCAAGAAGTAAATAGGGAGTCGTCTCATTGTTTTACATTAAAATAATCGGTTCAACAATAGTAGAATTATTAATAATACAATTTGTGACATATCGACAGACAAACCTTGCCCAACCTCAAAGGGTTTAAAGGCAGATTTTAGTCCGTTGAGAATAGGGGTAAATAAGCTACTAAAAAAATCAAAAGCACTTTTGAACTGACCGCCTAGTCTATCTTTATAAGGCAAAAGTTTTGAATAAAGGAATAAACCAACGATAAGGATATTGATTAAAATATGGAGTATTAGGTTCATTATATTACAATATTTATTTCGCTTGGAGGAGGAGGTAAAGCGACAGATTCGCCCGTACCTTGGCTTTTATTTCCTTGTTCTATGGTATCTGAAACCCATTTAAAAAACTGCTTCAAGGTAGTGCTATCGGCATTGTCTAAATGAATTACGCTATCAGTCAATTCTTTCAAGAGGCTATCGTCTGCTAGTTTGCCTGCGGCACAGCATACAATCGCTCCAAAATTAAGGGACTTTATTTGCGGAAGCATCTCTCTATATAGTTGCAAATCGTTGGGTTTGCCATCTGTAAAAAGGAATAATAGGGGTTTCCAGTCGCCTTTTTGGGTGGGACTGCCCTTGATAATATCCGTTTTTACTTTTTGGTACAGCATCTCCAATGCCTTGCCCGTGTGGGTAGGCCCACTCTGTGGACAGGTGATTTCGGGCAACTGAAAAGAGGCTAATTCAGTAAGGGGTACTATTTCTTTTACTTCTCTATCAAAAGTCACAATACATATCCACAGCGAATCCAGTGCCTGAGCATCCATTCTGAGGGTATTAATCATACCGCTCAGGGCATTGTTTAATGCTTGGATGGGTTCGCCATACATTGAACCAGAAGTATCTAATAGAAAATAAACGGGTAATCTTCTCATCTTAGGGGTCAATTAAACTACAATATTCAGTTCTGATGGTGGCGGAGGCAATTCTTTTAAGCCTTGCACTTCTTTACCGCTGTCTTCTACCTTGGTTGATGATACACCGATAGAGGCTGTAACCCACAAAAAGAATTTTGAAATACTGGCACTATCTGCCGTGTCTAAGCTAACTACATCATTCGTGATTTGCTTCAAAATAGAAGTATCTGCACCACTACCAGCAGCACAAGCAATTGTAAAAGCAGTTTTATGCTTTTTAAACTCCGTTAATCCATGTTGCCAGTTATCTGTTGGAACACCATCAGTCATAATAAAAACCAAAGGCTTCCAATCACCTTTTTGTTCCATAGTGGTTTTAGCAACTTCTCGCTCAATACAATTACTCACTAATTTAAGGGCTTCTCCTAAAGCAGTTACTCCTGAGGCTTTTATATCAACCATCTGAAAAGAGGCTAAATCTGTCAATGGAATAATTTGCTGTGCACTAGTATCAAAAGTAATTACACTAATAAAAGCTGTTTCAATAGCTTGAGGATTTTGCCGTAATGAACTTATCATTACTTGTACACCATTTTTAACGGCTTCAATAGGTTCGCCATTCATTGAGCCAGAAGTATCTAATACTAAGTAAACGGGTAGTCTTCTCATATGCTTAATCCTTTGTGGATGATTGTTTAAAAAATTATCGATAATAATGGATTTTTAATCTATCCATCATTATCGACAATTTACAATTAATTACGTGGAATATTGTAGGTATTCCCATCATTGTTGCCACCATTATTGGGAATGTTGTAAGTAGGTTGGCTACTAGTGGAAGTGCTGGTACCTTGTCCAGGAATATTATAGTTTGTTCCTGTACCATATGATGCATCGTTATCATTAATCTGTGACATCACTATTCCAGTAACATCCTCGCCACCACTAAAATTATTATAGAGAGCACCAATAGTATAGATAGGTCCCCATGGAAGACCCCACCAACCCAACAACAGGTTTATTAATATACTACTCCATGAATGGGTAAAGGTTGAGCCCCCAGGTTCAATATAATAAATATCAGATGTTCGTCTGAAAGTCATGATAATAATAGAAATGGTATATTTAAAAAATACAAATTTACCACCTTGTGCTACACCATCTCTAAGTTCATTAGGTGTTAAGCCATTAGTATTAATTTCCATATGATTAGGTATAGTTATAAATATGACTGAATGATTCTGTGAATAGTTTGTCCTAAAAATGAGTCGTCCGTTGGATCACCAATAGCATCAAACTTCCACTTGTCATTTTTTTTATAAAGCTTACCTAATATTAATGATGTTTTCCCTCTGAATTGCGGTTCTGCTGCGATATTGTATGATGCAAAAACAGAAGAAACTTTAGTAGACGTACCTTCAAACATACGAATTTTAGCATAAGGAATCATTGAAAAATCTTCTTTACCTGCATTATTTAAGAAGAAAAATATCTTTGAAACATTAGGATTAATTTTCGTTAAATCTACTGTGATAATTTCATTATCTAAGCCATCGTCTCCACCAGAATCACCATTCAAATCATCTCCAGTATGTTTCAGTGCATTATCAATCGTATTTAATTTCCCTTTTGGCAAACCGAATTTTTGTAAAAAATCTATTTTATAAAGCGGTGAATAAATGTGATCACACAAATTGTTTTTATCATCAATCAAAACACAACTTAAATCTAAATCGATATTTTGTTTGTTAGTCGATAATCCAAAAAAACCTTTTGTTTCTATTGCTCCCCAGTTAGCTCCAACACAAAAATTTGTAAGTTCCGTTCCAGATTCTTTTCTTAAATCAATCTTCTGTCCTTTTGATAAATTAATTGCCATAGTATTAGTGTTTATTTTAGTTATATTTATTTAGATAATCTTCTAAGCCTCCTTTCATTCCAGAACCGACTGCCTCAAACTTCCACTCATCACCACGCTTATAAATTCTACCAAATTCAATAGCGGTTTCAATTGAAAAGTCTTCTTCTAACTCATATTTTAGTATTTCGATATTAGTAGTTGAATCAAAAACTCTAATGTATGAATTGCGCACTTGTCCAAAATTTTGCTTTCTATCTTCTGCCTCGTGAATAGTTACTACTATACAAATTTCAGTAACATTAACATCTATTTTAGAAAGATCTATTTTAATTTGTTCATCATCTCCATCTCCATCTCCTGTTAAATTATCACCAGAATGTTCCACAGCACCATCAGGTGTTTTTGAATTATTATAGAAAACAAAATGGTTGTCTGATAAGATTTTTTTGTTTGCACCCATTACAAAAATTGAAGCATCCAAGTCAAAATCTTTTCCTGTTGAAGAACTGTTAGTATCCCAACCTAAACCAATTGTAAATTTAGGAGCAGTCAGAGACCCTCGCTGTCCTTTTTGTAAATTAATTGCCATGTTAAGTAGTTATTATATTTTGAGTTTGAGTTATTTTTTGAATGTGTGATTCTAATGTAGTCAAATTCTCTCGATAGGCCTCAATTGTATGATAGCTATTGCCAATGGCCATATCATAAAGTAATTCAAGAAAACTATTATGATGATTTTGGATAAATATTTTGAATATAGTACTCTCTCCGCTTAAAATATATTTTACAATCCTAGTATTTATGGCGAATCTTTCATTTTTGATAATGCCATCTAAATCTAAGATAGATTTTACACAATAGTAGTTTAAAAAGTTTTCTACATTAGGATGGATATTTCGGTTAGATAATTCGGCAAAGTATAAAAGATGGGTTTCGTTTTCTAAATTATATTCCCTTAGCATTTTTGTAATCATCTTTTCATGACTACCAGTTATTTTAATGTCATCCAAGAAAATTAACACTTTATCTCTCAGGAAATCTTTATCTATATGAAATTTATCATTACCAATTAATTTCATACGTTGTATTTCATCCAACTCTCCATAATCTTCCTTATACGTAATACTACGAGTAACTTTTGTTTCTTGGACAACTTGGAAATTATTCGATGCTAGCCATCTGTTCAAACGAAATACAAAATAGTTTTTCATTGCAAATGTAGCTGTAGGAATAAAAGCAAATGGACTAGAGATAACCACTATCTGAGTATGAATTGGATATTTCATTAAATGGTCCTTAATAAAACCTTCTGCCAAACATGTACCAAATTCTTGGGCTATTGCATCATCTCCATATTTGAATTTGCTATAATGAGTAGGACTAAACCCTAGGCTTTCGATACTATTAATTTTATGTAGCGAATAAGTATTTTGCATTATTTTAATAAGTCAGAAATTGTATTTTTATTTGAGTTTATTTGAAAACTATTAATTTTTATAAAATTTGCGCCATAAATATCTGCTACTAAATTATCTCCAACATGAATAATCTCACTTGAATTTATTGGTCTATTTTCTTTTAGCGTCGAGACTTTATCAAGCATCAATTCGAAAAATTTGGGATTAGGTTTTGATAATCCCTCTTCATCAGAATAAAGTTGAAAATCGAAAAGATGCGCTAATTCTAATCTTTCTAATACAACTCTTAATGTTGAGCCTTTGATGAATCCAGTATTACTCAAAATACTCATTGAGGTCTCATTATTCTCCTTAATGGTTTTTAATGCATTTAGTGTGTTTTCATCATAAATTACAGGAATATATTGAAAGAAAAGTAACTCCATTTCATTAAGGAGCCATGTTATATCAAGATTATGGAAAATACAATCAGATTCGTTTATCTCATAAACAACCATCAAGTACATCTCCTCTGCACTAATATTTCCACCACTTTTCTGATTGACAGCATTAACCATTAAATCTATACGACGAAAAATGATTTCTACTTCTATTAAGGTTTTTTTTGAAGCATTAAAATGTTTAAAAAAGAAAAGTGCTCTTTCTTTTTTGAAGGTAGGATTTGATTTAATAAGTGTAAGCCAAAGGTCGAACGAATAATGTTTATATGTTTTCATAAAGGGTAGAATTAGGGTAGTTTTTTAAAAATTTACAAAGGATTATTTAATAATTTGTCCTTTAAAGTATTTAGACAAGAAGAAAGCCAAATCTTCTTTATATCCAATGCCTGAAGCTTCAAATTTCCAACTATTATTCCTTTTGTAAAGTCTTCCAAATTCGATTCCTGTTTCTACTGAGAAATCTTCATCCAATTCATATTTTGCAATCTCTTGTTTTGTATCTTCATCAACAATTCTGATGTATGAATTTCTGACTTGTCCAAAGTTTTGCTTACGAGCTGAAGCTTCGTGTATGGTTACGACAAAAAGAATTTCTTGAATATTTGGGTCTATTTTAGCAATATCTACTTGCACAGTCTCATCATCTCCATGTTCACTATTTCCTCCAGTAGGGTCATCGCCAGTGTGGTGCAAAGCTCCATCAGGAGAATCTACGTTCCCATAAAATACAAAAAAATCATCAGCAGGAATAATTCTATTGGCATCTATCATGAAAGCCGACGCATCCAAGTCAAAGCTCTCTCCTGTTCCTTCATTAGGATTCCAGCCAAGACCTACACTAATTTTGGACAATCCAATATCTATTTTTTGTCCTTTTACTAAACTTATTGCCATAGTTGAACTACTTAGTTATTTGAAGATTTCAAATATAACAATTTTTCTTTTTTACTTTATTTTTTCGATGAAAAATATTTTTCGTTTAATATTAGACTCTATTTTCTCTAATTTGAGTATTATTTCGCCCTAGTTGCCGACATATTTTCCTAAGAAATTGTTTGATATAGAATCAGGAGATAAGGTATTTAAATTAGGATGATTGTAAGCTAACATCTATGATAGTTGATAGATATAACACGAGAAGAATTGTTACACAGCATTTGTGAGTACAGTTGATAGTTAACGTAAATTCAATAAAAAACCCCTCAAACGTTACGTCTAAGGGGTTTTTTGTGGTAAAGGGCGGACTCGAACCGCCGACACACGGATTTTCAGTCCGATGCTCTACCAACTGAGCTACTTCACCTGAATCCCGCCTGTGTTTCGGGACTGCAAAGGTAGGAAACTTTTTTTTAGCACCAAACATTTTCTAAAAATAATTTCAAAAATTTTAAAATTATTTTTCAAATAGTATGCTTGCATAACAAATAGAAAACCCACATCTTTGTAACACACAATTAATTCAGTAAATTGTTAAAAAAATCACCAGATTTTCTTTAAAATCATCAAAAAGAGGTTCTGATACATTTTAATATTAAGTAAGCTAAACAGGCTTATTTTTCTGAACTATGCAAATCATTCAACAAATTCTCTTTGTAGCAGCTTTCGGTTTGGCAGCTTATTTTATTTCAAAACGCATACAAACCATTAAAAAGACCATTCAATTGGGCAGATCTGAAGACCGTTCGGATAACCCTTCTGAACGTTTGCAGATAATGTTACGAATAGCTTTCGGACAAAAGAAAATGTTTGACCGCCCCATCGTCGGTATTATGCACTTTGTCATTTATGCTGGTTTCTTATTAATTAATGTAGAGGTATTGGAAATTGTGCTAGATGGTATCTTGGGTACTCATCGTGTGTTTGCTCCAGTATTAGGAAGCCTCTATCCTATCTTGATTAATTTCTTTGAAATACTGGCTTTTGGCGTATTCTCGGTTTGTCTTATATTTCTAATCCGTAGAAATATTACCAAAGTAGAACGTTTGCAAGCTACAAGCCACCGTGAACTCAATGGTTTTCCTATAATCGATGCTAACACTATCTTATTTGCCGAAATTGTATTAATGACTGCCCTACTAAGCATGAATGCTGTCGATAGTATATTACAAGAACGTGGCAACCAGCATTATCATCAAGTAGGCTCTTTTGTGATTAGCTCTTTCTTGAAGCCAATCTTTATAAACTGGAATGAAACATCCCTCATTGTTTATGAGCGCACAGCTTGGTGGTTGCATATTCTGGGTATTTTGGGTTTTGCTTTATATGTTACTTACTCTAAACATTTACATATTTTCTTGGCCTTTCCGAATACTTACTTTTCGAATTTGAAGCCTAAAGGTGAAATGTCGAATATGCCAGAAGTGACAAAAGAAGTACAAATCATGTTAGGCTTAGCACAACCTGATGCCGAGGCTAGTACAGAAATTGCTCGTTTTGGAGCAAAAGACATTAAGGATTTGTCTTGGAAAAACCTGATGGATGCTTACTCCTGCACAGAGTGTGGTCGCTGTACGTCATCTTGTCCTGCTAACATTACAGGCAAAGCTTTGTCTCCTCGTAAAATCATGATGGATACCCGCGACCGTCTGGAGGAAGTAGGCAGAAATCTATCGATAAATGGAGGAATCTTTGTAGAAGATGGAAAGGCTTTATACGGAGATTATATTTCTTCAGAGGAATTACGAGCTTGTACCACTTGTAATGCTTGTGTGCAAGAATGCCCTATTAATATTTCGCCTTTAGATATTATCCTGCAATTACGTCGATACCAAATTATGGAGGAGTCTAGTGCACCTGCCTCATGGAATGCTATGTTTTCTAATTTGGAAACGAACCAAGCTCCTTGGAAGTTTTCTCCTTCTGATAGATTCAACTGGGCAAATGATGTAAAGTAACTAGTGATTTAAGGTGTACTAATTAGTTATGAATAACAATAAAATACTAATACTAGGTGCAACTGGAAGAACGGGAAAGCATCTTTTAAGCCTTGCTTTGGCAAGAGGATACGAAGTAAATATTTTAGTACGAGATATTCAAAAAATAAAAATCCAATCTGATAGGTTAAAAGTCTTTGAAGGAACACCAAGCGATTTAACAGTATTGGCAAGTGCTATCGAGAATTGTTCAATTGTAATTAGTGCATTAAATATTTCAAGAAAGTCTGATTTTCCTTGGGCTAAGTTACGTACCCCCAAAGATTTCATTGAAAAATCAATTCAAAATATTCTTTGTTTGAGTAATCAATATCCTATTAAGTCACTTATTGTTATTTCAGCTTGGGGTGTTTCGGAAACAAGAAATGATATCCCATGGTGTTTTAGATTAATGATAGATTATAGCAATATTAAGTTTGGTTATGAAGCACATGAACAGCAAGAAAAACTAATTAAATCCTCTAATTTAAATTGGACAATAGTTCGTCCTGTGGTTTTAACCAATTTCACTAAACAACATAAAGTACACTTTAGCTTAAATAGTATATCTAAACCCAGTTTGTTCATTAGTAGAAAAAACGTGGCGAGCTTCATGCTTGATATTTTAGAAACAAAAACATTTATCCATCAAACATTAACAATTTCTGAATAATGAAACCATTATTTAAGGTATTTATCATATTAATTGTCATTTGCTTTTTTGGCTATTTAATGGGTCCAAAGCCAGATGCTCCAATCATCAAAACTTATAGTTTTAATCTACCTAGTTCTTTAACCGACTTGGAAACAAAAATCAATACGGATGAAAAAGCAGTTGTGGGGATTCGCCCCGACTGTGAAGCTCGTATCATCTGGGCTGATACTGCCAAAAAGGTAAAGACTAAACTAGCAATCGTATATATCCACGGCTTTTCGGCAAGTCAGGAAGAAGGCGACCCTGTTCATACTAATTTGGCAAAAAGATATGGTGCTAATCTATACTTGGCTCGTCTTGCTGGGCATGGTATCGATTTGGGCGATTCTACTATGAAAAATGTCACGGCAGATGATTTTATTCAATCAGCCGAAGAAGCCTTAGCCATTGGCAAAAAACTGGGGGATGAGGTAGTTGTAGTAGGAACGTCTTTTGGTGGAGCTTTGACGTTGTATTTGGCTTCGCAACATCCCGAAATTAAATCGATTGTATTGTATTCGCCTTGTATTAAAATTTTTGATAGTAATGCGGAGTTAGTCGATAATCATTGGGGATTTGCTATGGCTAAATTAGTTAATCGTTCAGAAGTACGGGATTTCCCTCCTCATAACCCTATTCATGGCAGATACTGGAGCACACATTATCATTTAAATGGCGTAATTGCTTTGCAAAATTTCTTGACGAATATCATGACGCCAGCAACGTTTGAAAAAGTAAAATGTCCAACCTTTATGGGCTATTACTACAAAAATGAAGAAGAGCAAGACAAAGTAGTATCTGTACCAGCCATGTTAAAAATGTATCACGAATTGGGAGTACCTGCCAACGAAAAACAAAAAGTTGTTTTTCCAAATGCGGGAAATCATGTAATTGGCTCTTATGTTTTATCAAAAGACTACCAGCATGTTCAGCAAAAGACTGAAGTGTTTTTAGATAAGGTTTTGAAGTAAAGGCTTTGAGCAATCAGATTTCGACTGTCAGTCATTTTCAAATTTAGCTCATTTTCAAATTCTCAAATTAATCACAATGGCACCGAATCTTATTTTATATGCTGTTCCGTTTTTTATATTGACTGTCATTATTGAGGCAATATTTATTACACGCGAACAAAAAGATTATTTAGAAGCCAAAGACTCCTTTACGTCTATGGCGTTGGGGATTGGTAATTTGTTGACTGGTTTGATTACAAAAACGGCCATTGCTTTTATCTTTTTGTATTTGTATGACAATTTTCGGGTATTTACTTTAGATGGCACTGCTTGGTGGATGTGGGTTTTGGCATTTTTTGCTGACGATTTTAGCTATTATTGGTTTCATCGGGAAGCACACTTGATTCGATACTTTTGGGCTTCGCATAAAGTGCATCATTCTTCTGAAAAGTATAATCTGGCAACGGCGCTTCGTCAAACGTGGACAGGCAATATTTCGGGTTCGTTTATTTTTTATTTATGGATGCCTATTGTAGGCTTTCATCCGATAGTTATCGTGATTATGCAACAAATCAGTTTGTTGTATCAATATTGGATTCATACCGAAACGATTGGTAAAATGTGGAAACCCTTTGAATTTATCTTTAATACGCCTTCGCACCATCGGGTACATCATGGTTCGGACGTGAAATATTTAGATAAAAACTATGCTGGTATTCTAATTATTTGGGATAGAATGTTTGGCACCTTTATAGAAGAAGAGGAACGACCTACTTATGGACTGACGACTAATTTAAAAACTTATAATCCTGTAAAAATTGCCTTTAGCGAATGGATTGATATTGCTAAAGACGTTTGGAAGGCTGGTTCATTAAAGAATGCTTTTAATTATGTTTTCGCTCCTCCGGGCTGGAGCCACGATGGTTCTAGAAAAACAGCGAAGCAAATGCAGGAAGAGATAAATAATAAATAAACACTTATTAATAATAATGGATTTAAACGAGATTCTAACCCTAGCAAAAACTGATACTGAAAACAAAAACAAGGTTTTAATTATAGGTGAAATTACCCATGAATTATCAAATATTTTAACCCAGCAATCTGGCATTCAATTAACTAATTATCGATTTTCTATTGATGTATATGCGATAAAACATATTATTAAGAATCATGGAGTTCCAGAAATTGAAACACCGAAAGGTCAAGTAGCTATTACAGATGCTGACTTTAGCCTAATTCCAGAAATTTTACAAAACCCTGATTTAGTTTTCTATGATGGTCAAAATAAATTAGGTAAAGATGTTTTTCAATTTCAGAAAATAATTGGAGATAAATATGTAATAATTAAAGAGGTAAGAACAGGGAAAAAACAATTAGCTTTAAATTCCATGCGTATAATAAAAAAGAACCATCATTTCTGACAGTTCCTTTTAAAAACAACGAGCGAGTGCCTAAAAATTAATTTTATCCCTCCTCCTAACGTCCTAAACGTTTTTGTTCATTACAAAGATAATAAATAAATTATGATTTGTCCTGTGAAATAACGAAGAAAATCAATAAAGATATGTTAAAAGAAATAGAATATAAAGTGCCTACCATGGCAGAAATGATGAGCCTTGGCGAAACACCTGAAATATTATTTTGGGTAGGTTGTGCAGGTTCTTTTGATGACCGCTATAAAAAAGTAACCATTGCATTTACTAAAATACTCAATCATGTAGGCGTAAAATTTGCCGTACTCGGCACAGAAGAATCTTGCACTGGCGACCCTGCACGGAGAGCCGGCAATGAGTTTCTATTTCAAATGCAAGCCACGATGAATATTCAGGTATTAGACGGATATGGTGTAAAAAAAATCGTAACGGCTTGTCCACATTGCTTTAATACTTTAAAAAATGAATATCCAGCTTTAGGTGGAAACTATGAAGTAATTCACCATGCTACTTTTTTACAACAACTGATTGATGCAGGCAAAGTAAAGGTAGAAGATGGGGGCGAATTCAATGTCGGAGTGCCGACCAGACGTAAAATCACTTACCATGATTCTTGTTATTTAGGTCGTGCTAATGATATTTACGAAGCGCCACGTTCGGTCTTAGAAGCTTTGAATGCTGATTTGGTAGAAATGAAACGTTGCAAAACCAAAGGTTTATGCTGTGGTGCTGGCGGAGGACAAATGTTTAAAGAGCCTGAAAAAGGCAAAAAAGACATTAATGTAGAACGCATTGAAGACGCTTTGGCTACAGGAGCAACCACCATTGCCGTAGCTTGTCCATTTTGCATGGTAATGATGTCGGATGGGGTAAAAAACAAAGAAAAAGAAGATTCTGTAAAAGTATATGATTTGGCTGAATTGTTATTGGAAGGGATGAAGTAAATATTCTTCTGAATTACTGATTTTTATTGATGGCATGACTTGAAGTCATGCCATCAATAGGTTTAACTTTCCGTTTTTAACATCTTTTCAATTTCTTTAGCAGTTGAGCCACTATCAGTAGTTCCAAAAATTTGACCGATTTGCGGTGAAAATAAGTACTTCTCGTTTGTTTCTGAAAACTTTACCCAATAAAAATCTAAGAAAAAAACGATTGGTTCAATACTAAAATCAACCGAGCGTAAATAAGTTTTTTTGCCTTTGTAATTGAATATATAAATATTTTTTTCATCGTAAGAAATGGAATTTATGTTCATAAAAAACATCAATCCTATTATTGAAATGAGGTATATATAAAC
>NZ_JBWKYN010000083.1:0-25279 GCF_059423785.1 Arcicella sp. GW458-12-2-14-TSB2
GCAAAAAGAGGAATATCTATCATAGATATTCCTCTTTTTGCTTATGCTGAATGTTAGGAATAAAACAACCTCGAAAATATACCCAAATGGGCAATTGTCGAGGTTGTTTTGTAAATGATAATACTAAAGGGTATTCTTACTAAGAAAAGGGCGTAAAACACCTTTAAAAGCCTTATTCCGAAGCTATTGCTATTAGATGATGAATCTGAGGTAAAACATCTACATTATCTGGACAAATAATGTCTTGTGCTACTACCTGCTGACCTGATAGTAAAATCTTTGAATCAGGAAATTCTTTGGCTAATTGGTACACATATTTCTGAACTTCGTCTTGTGAAGGTACCGCAGTTATTATTGTTAATAAATAATCTGGTTTATGTACCTTATGAGCAAAAACAAGTTCGCTAAAAGGCAAACTTTGACCAAGGTAAATAACTTTGTTATGTCTGGAACGAATGATATAGTTAGCAAATAATAAACTAATTTCGTGCATTTCTCCCTCAGGTAAAAAAAGCAAGTATTTTTTTGCTCCAACTCTTAATGAAGGCAATTGCCCATCAATTGCAACGATAAGCTTTTGACGGATTAGATTAGAAATGAAATGCTCTTGTGCAGGATTAACAGAACCCGTAACCCATAAGGTGCCAATTCTACTTAAAAAAGGAAAGATGATATTAATCATCATGTTTTCAAAACCAAATTGGAGCGTATTGGTACTGATAATTTTTTCAAACCTTTCTTCGTCCAAATCAAGCATTGAGATAGTCAGTGCATGAATCTGTTCTGGATAACTCAGTTGTTTTTCTGAAATCAATAATACTTCTTTTGACATATCGTCGGAAGCCATTTTTGAAATCTCAGAAATTTTATGACCATGTGCCTTCAATAGCGCAATATTCAGCACCAACTTAAGATCATTGTTATCATAAGTTCGAATGTTAGTGTCTGTTCTCTCTGGTTTTAAAATATCATACCGTTGCTCCCAAATCCTCAGGGTATGAGCCTTGATTCCAGATAACTGCTCAAGGTCTTTTATAGAATAAATGCTCATAGTGTTGGCTAAATGGCTTGATAACTTACTACAATCGAAATTCAAATCAAACAATCACATTGCTTAAAAACCATTGGCATTCAATAATTTTATAATGTCTGACTAAAGCTTGAATGGTATAAATGATGTGATATAATTGAATTTTATGAAATAATGCCAGTGTCTAGGGTATAAACGCCTTGTTTAAAAAAAGGTTTACAAAACTATACAAAAAAATTAAAGTAGTCTAGGTAGAGAATATAGAATGAAGTAGAAAAAAGATAAATTGTAGACAAAAAAGTAAGGGTGCTAATGCATTGTTTTTAAGGAATTTACTACTGATGAAATAATATTGTAGCCCAAATGAAATAATGAACCAACCAACGTAATTTTGAGTTGGTATTTTGTTGAAGTTCCACTGCCAAAAATCTAAACGTATGGCAACAGGCTCAATTATTAAATCTAAGCACACCATCAGGCTAGCAGCTAAGGCAGATAGTAGAATATTACGTCCAAAGAATGGGTTTAAATCTTTGAATAATTTTTCAATGATATGCCCCGAACTGTAAACTAAAATAAACCAATTGGCACCAATTACGATAGGAACGTCAAATAGTTGAATCCCCAATGTTTTTCCATAATAATATTGCCCGAAAATAATACCTGTATGTACGCCCAGAACTTCAACAAAAAAGCCTATCAGAAAAGTGATGATGGTGAAAAGAATAAATTTTAACTGAAAGTCTTGTTGAAAAAAGAGCAAAAGAATTAACGAAATCCAAAGATTGAAGGGTGATAATAGTTTGAAATATTCGCGGGTTAAGGGAATCATTAAACCGATAAATCCGACAAGATACATCAATGACAATATTGTAAAAACAATTTTGCGATAGCGCGTATTAAGCAAGGTTTGGATTGTTGAAAGGTTCATTAGTGATGAAGGATTGCCTAAAAAAAAAGGTCTTGTCGTATTGACAAGACCTAGGGAGGAAGATGGGGCTCGAACCCACGACCCTCGGAACCACAAACCGATGCTCTAACCAACTGAGCTACAACCTCCGTGTTGTATTGGGACTGCAAAGGTAGTAGTTGAATTAATAAATAACAATTTTTTTGAAGAAATTCTTACAAAAAAATTGTTATTTATAGCTAACTAATTAAGCTTTAGCAGCTTTATAACGGCTTTCAGCACCTTCCCAATCTACTAAATTCCAGAAAGAATCGATATAATCAGGACGTTTGTTTTGGAATTTTAAATAATATGCGTGTTCCCAAACATCAAGACCGATGATAGGAGTACCTTTTATCTCAGCAATATCCATTAATGGATTGTCTTGATTAGGTGTTGAAGATATCGCTAAACCATTAGCAGTAACTACTAACCATGCCCAACCTGAACCAAATCTTGTTAAACCTGCTTTTTTAAATTCGTCTTTGAAAGCTTCGAATGAACCAAATTTTGTAGTGATAGCTTCCGCTAAAGTACCTACTGGCGCACCACCACCATTTGGAGAAAGGATATTCCAGAAAAATGTATGGTTCCAGTGGCCTCCACCGTTGTTACGAATTGCAGGAGAGTACTTGCTTACGTCAGAAATCAATTCTTCTAGAGATTTTCCTTCTAATTCAGTACCAGCTACAGCACCATTTAGGTTAGTAACATAAGTGTTATGGTGACGATCATGGTGAATTTCCATTGTCAACGCATCAAAATGAGGCTCTAAAGCATCATTTGCATAAGGTAAAGGGTCTAATACGAATGCCATTTTTTTAAGGAGTTATTTAATTATTATAGTTAAGGAGTTAGAGAGAACTCTCTACTCATGTTGTTTCAAAAACTATCAAAATTGTAATTAAGTTCTTAATTGGGAAAAAAATCTCTTCAATAAGAGCGTTGAGTCTTCTTGTAAAACGCCAAATGAAATGGTTGATTTAGGATGCATAATGGAAGCACCTATTTTTTTAAAACCCCGTTTGTCATCTGAAGCTCCCCATACAATTCTACTGAGTTGAGACCAAAAAATCGCACCACCACACATTACACAAGGCTCTAAAGTGACATATAATGTACAATCTTTGAGATATTTTGAGCCTAAAGTTTGTGCAGCAGCCGTAATGGCTAACATTTCAGCATGTGCAGTTACATCATTTAATTTCTCTGTTTGATTATAAGCTTTGGCAATTACTTGGTTCTGACAAACTATGATTGCACCCACAGGAATTTCCCCTTCATCAAAGGCTATCTCTGCTTGTTGTAAAGCAATTCTCATAAAGTATTCATCAGAAAAATACATAATTTGCTAAGCAATATCAGATGAAATTTTTTCAGCAACTTTATGGGTAGCTCTATTTCTTAAATAAAAATCTACCAATACCAAGGCTGCCATTGCTTCAACAATAGGTACTGCACGAGGCACAACACAAGGGTCATGGCGACCTTTACCCGACACCACAACGGCATTGCCATCAGCATCTACGCTGTCTTGGTCTTGCATAATCGTAGCAACAGGTTTGAAGGCCACTCTAAAATAAATATCTTCACCGTTAGAGATGCCGCCTTGAACACCCCCTGAATAATTTGTTTTGGTTTTCACTCGGTTCTGTTCGTCCAAAAACATTTCGTCATTATGTTCAGAACCATACATCTCTACGCCTTCAAAGCCACTGCCATATTCAAAACCTTTTACAGCATTGATACTGAGCATCGCTTTGCCTAATTCTGCATGAAGTTTATCAAAAACAGGCTCGCCTAAACCCACTGGAGTACCCGTAATTACACAGTTTACTACGCCACCAATTGAATCTCCTTTTTTGCGTGTTTCATCAATCAAATCAAACATTTGTTGCGCAACGACTGGGTCTGGACAACGAACGGCATTTTCTTCGGCCAGATTCAAATCCAATTGCTGATAAGGTGTCGATAACTTTAACTTTCCTACTTGTGAAACATAAGATTTAATATCAACGCCAATTTGCTTTAAAACTAATTTTGCCAAAGCACCTGCGGCTACTCTCGCAACGGTTTCACGGGCAGAGCTACGACCACCACCACGGTAATCGCGATTACCATATTTGGCAGTATAAGTATAATCTGCGTGTGAGGGGCGAAACTGTTGTGCGATGTGTGAATAATCTTTTGAACGTTGGTCGCCATTTAATACCATCATGGCTATGGGTGTGCCTGTAGTTTTGCCTTCAAAAATGCCAGATAATACTTGAAACTCATCGGCTTCACGGCGTTGAGTAGTAATTCTGGATTGCCCCGGTTTACGACGATCTAATTCGCTTTGAATGAAAGCTGTATCGAAATCAATTCCCGCCGGACATCCATCTACAATTACGCCAACTGCTGTTCCGTGCGACTCGCCAAATGTACTAATCTTGAATAATTTACCGTATGTACTGCTCATGTGAGTGATATAAGAAATAACGAGAACTGTTACTTCATTTTTTGATTGCTCTTAACTTATTTCCGCTTTTTATTGGGTAATAAAATATACACCATACCTATCAACATAATGGTGATAAGAATATTCGCTTCGTCTTTTAAAAATTTACCAAAATTATTCGGTGCATCAGACGAATCTTTATCTTTCAAACCATCATAAACTGACACTACTGTTAGGGGAGTATCGGCTGTTTTAATGGTTTGCCCACTTACTTTTAGTTGAAGTTTTGATTTTAAGGTATCATATTTCTCGGTTTTAGTATTAAAATATACCCATTTAAAATACTTATCGAGTGCAAAGTTACCAGCCTGTTTTGGAATTATCAGAAAAGTAAAGGTTTTTGTGCTAACAACTTTTCCATTTTCTGGATAAGCACTAGAATTTATTTCTGGAGGAAAAAAGTCAAAAAGGTTGTCATTCTTCATTTCGGGTAGTTTGATGTTATAACCATCCCCTGTAATCTGAATGCGATATTGGACTGATTTGCCAGTATTAATGCTATTTTTATTGATGACTTCTTTTAACGAAAAATCTCCTACTGATACTTCCTGCTTAAGAGGATGGTTAGGCAAATCCTTCGTTTTTATGGCCAATACTTTGGTCTTGAAAGTAATTGCCTCAGGTATTTTCTCCCCATTTTTCCCCACTGTGTATTTTATCAATTTTAAACTAACCGATGGGAAAATAATTTCTTTGTTATTTAATGGATAAAAAGTGGCTTGATAAAATTTGTACTGTGTGTATGATTTACCATTTAAAACTAATTGTCCTTGTTGCATTTCTGTTAAGCCAAAACTCTCTTCCCAGCAGTTTTCTGGTTTTAGTTTTTTGGTAATTTCTGGAATTTGAACTTCATTATGGTAGGATTCAAATTCAGTTGGATTATTCTCGGCAACATAAAAAGCTAGTGTAACAGTAAAACCTTCACTGATAAAAACACTGCTTTTACTGGTACTGAGTGTAAGAAAAGCATCATTTTTTGCATCTTTTATTTCCGATTGAGTGCCTTCGATAAAATCAGTAAAGTCTTCATTACCTACTGAAATGTCTTTTTTTTCAGGGTTAGATTGTTCTTGGCTCGCTTTTTTTACCTTCACCGTAAAACCATCTGCCTTTATATTGAGCTCATTGACATTTACTTTGAAAGAAGGAACTTTAAACGTGCCTATTTTTTGTGGAGAATAGTTTTGAGTGATATTACAAGTAGAGATTGCTTGTCCATTTACAAAAGAATGTGAGGTTGATTTTGAAAAACCTTTTTTTGTAAAATTGGGTAAGTCTGGAAATTTGCAGGTCGGTATTTGGGCTTCGCCAGTATATTTAACTACTACGGTAAGCACAAACGGATCATTCATAGAAATATTTTTTTCTCCTATTACCAATGATACATCATTATCCTGACCCTTAGAGAGGAAACACACTAAAGAATAAAAAAATATTGAAATAATTATATAATATTTTTTTTGTTTCACCGTTGTCTAAATAAACGTTCAAAAAATTAATACATTAATGATATAAAAAAAATATCATTTATTTTT
The DNA here is from genome assembly GCF_059423785.1 of Arcicella sp. GW458-12-2-14-TSB2. Taxonomy (NCBI): domain Bacteria; kingdom Pseudomonadati; phylum Bacteroidota; class Cytophagia; order Cytophagales; family Flectobacillaceae; genus Arcicella; species Arcicella sp. GW458-12-2-14-TSB2. The sequence continues at coordinate 6,018 of NZ_JBWKYN010000083.1, forward strand.
ACTAAAACACTTGATTTTCAGGTGTTTGTATGATAAATTTGATAGAGATTTGTTTTGTATTGTTACTTTATTAAATCCATTTAAAAGCTATGATTACCTTAAACTATGTCAAAGTTATTTTGGAAAAAGTTAGTTTTGATGCAAAGTTATTCGAGAAAGAATTAAAAAAAGCAATCAAGACACTATTATCTGATGAAGTAAGTGAGTTGCAAGCATGGTGTTATGATAAATTTGGGAAAATCTACAATCAAGTTATCGAAAAATGTTTTAACAGACTACGTCGAAAAATGAATGTATTGGCTCAGTAAAGTTTCCTAAACACCGAATTCTAGACACCAAAAAAAGATTAATAAAGCCCTGTTAATTTTCAATTAGCAGGGCTTTAGTTTTATTAGAAACCTTCTTTCGCTTCTTCTTTCTTCTTCTCAACTTTAGGTTTTTCGTCTTTTTTATTGACTACTTTCTTGCCCTTTTCTACCCTAGTTCGATAGTTATCTACGAATCTTTCTGAAAAAGCAATTTTTTCCTCAGCACCTACGCCTAAGAATGCATAGGCATTTTTACCACTCCCTTTTTTAACTCCTTTTGATTTGGCGGCGACGGCATTATTAAATTCACCATCAGATGAAATTACGCCCATCTCGTTTTTCAAGTAACCCATAAAATACCAAATATCTTCTGAAGGTTCTAGATAAAGATAGAACTCATCCCCCTCATTGGTTTTTTTAATTTCAAGCATTCCTTCAATCTCGGCATTAATATCTGTTCCTCCAATATTTGCAATCGCCAATTTGCCAACACTATAAAAAGAAGCATGTTGGTCTGAATACCGCAAATTAGCTTTTGAAATAACCATCGTCGTATTCAGTTTAGACGAAATTGAATAAAGAGGTACGTGTTCATTTTTTACACGTCTTTCAAAAGAAGCGACGGTTTTCCCACCCAAAATATTAGCGAGTTTCGATAAGTAATGTTCTTTATCATCAGGGTCGTCGGCACTAACATTATCACGAGACTCTAAATTTATTTTTACAATCTTATCAGCCATTGCTTTTAGTACTTCGGCGGGCATCGGGAAATTAACTACCAACATCTGATCAAATTTATATTTCCCGCTATCCACCCTCATTTCAGCAAAGCCAGCAGTCTGTAATAACGTACTAGGATTAAAGAAATTAAATGACCCTTCGAGTTTTAGCGTCTTTTTAGCATCATCAAAAATATAACGATTGGCTTCATAAGATTGAGCTTTATCGTCGGCACCAATTTCAAAACGAGATGTCTTTGCAATATCTCTGAACGCCCCTTTTGCTACAAAAATATCTTCGTCTTTAGCATCCTCTTTGTTCGATAAGAACGTAGAATATAAACCACTTGAAGCTGTTCTGAAATGTAGCCCTGCAAACAATGGAGTATTGCCTTCTCCTAGTAAAGTAGGTTGTACATCAATATTCACACTATCGCGACTATTACCTTTATACACGATCCAATTGGTATCATACTTTTTGGTTTTGGTATCAGGACGCACAAAACCATTTAAAGTAAGGTTTTTGTCATTCGAAATCATGCTGATTTCTCCGCGGTAAATCAATTTAGGTGATAGATAAAACTTATTACTTTGCTCGATGTTAGCTTTGGCAGTAGTAATATATCCCTTAGTTTTCTTACGGTTGTCTAGCACCACTTCTTTGAAATCAAAGTTACCCATCTTAATATTCAAGCTATCGCCCGCTGAATTGACGTATCGATAGATTGCGTCACCTTCAAACTTGAATCTTGATAAAATCTTAATATTTCCATTCACTAAACGATGATAAGAATTGATGGTATCCAAGACGATTTTTGCCTGATGAAAATCTTTCATTTCGGCATCTTTACTCACAACAACAGCTCCTTTGTCTGGAATAATTTTAGCATCGGCAGATTTAATAAAAGGAACACCATTGATGTTCAACGATTGTTTTTCGATGTTATACAAAGCCTCTGAACCATTAAATGATAATCCTTCTTGGCTTGGCTCCATTGATGAGAACGTGGTATTACGCACATCCCCCTTCATCGTGATTAGTTTCTTGTTAATATCCCATTCGGCACTATTGATAGAGGTTTGATAGGCAGTATAAGGGAAATACAAACTAGTAGAATCTTCCAATTTCAGGTTCGTAGGGGTTTTGATACTCACTAACCCTGTCTGAATATTAAAATTGATGTTCATCTTTTTACCAAGAAGGGCAGGTTTCGCTACACTCAGGTTGTTCCCAACAAATAAATCAGCCAATTCGGCAGTAAAGACACCTTTGCCAAATTTGAAATTATTTGAACCTATTTCAGAGTCAAGCCTTTTTACTTTACCAAAACCAAACAAACCAGTTTGACGAACCAAGAGTTTACCTTCCAATTTAGAGCTTCCTGCATAAAAGTCAAAAGTGTTTTTCTGCGTTTCAATCAACATACTATCTACCTTAGGTTGCCATTTCAATTTAAAGTTATTGATGGCTACTTTGGTAAAATATGCCTTGCCAAACTCTCCTTCATTAATAATCCCCGTCGTACCCGTAGCAGTAACAGAATCAGGCGTAAACAAGGCCTCTTTCGCTTTGATTTGTGCCGTAAGGTGGTTTATTTCTCCTTCAGTATGCAAGCCCTTGCTATCCATCAATAAATTTGAACTGAATTTTACAAAGGTTTTGCTATTGTATAAATTGTATTTCCCCTCAGGTACTTTATGACTAAAGCCCAAAGTATTATCAGGCATTGAAATAAGGGTTTCTTTGAAAGGTGGGAAAATGCCATCTGAATAAAAAGTACCTACGAAATTGATGTCTTTGATATTCAAACTGTCAAAATCGATGCTTGGGACTTTAAAGTATATTTTTTGGTTATAAATACCATTCAATCTCCAAGGATGGTCGAAGTAGGCAGTTACACCAGTAGGCACAACCAAACGAGGGTATTCTAACATTCTTTGTCGCCCAGACTTATTATCAGGTTTGTTGATATAAATTACGCCTGCTTCATACTTTAAATCTCCCCCAATTTCTGTGTGTCCTTTTTTGGCTAATTCTTTTTGTGGGATAAAAGTGATAGAATCTATCTTATCCAACTTCACACTAAACTCATTGTAATTAAAGGATAAATCCCTTCCTCTAAACCTAAAATTTCCTGTTTTAAGCTCACCACTAATCCCAAAGTTACGGTCTTTGTTTACCTTAATGATGTTGTCATAAGGAGCCATGTAAACATTCAGCGAATCTGAAAGATAGAATTGTTTTACCCCTCTAATGATTAACTGATTGTTGTTCAAATCTAAAGATGCATTGGCCGTAGAGTCTTTCGAACTTGATGCATAAAAAGAAGGAATCAAAAAGTTGTCATAATCTTTTTTAGCCGTAAAAACTGCCAGATAATGTTGTCCTTTTCTCGAGATCTTGAGTTTTTCTACATCAGGGTCATAGTCAAAATATCCTTTTTGCATCATTTCCAAAAACACAGGCTTTAGGGCTGCTGCATCTTTTTTGTAGGCAACGGCAAGGTCACTAAGAGTAGTAGCTTGAAGATTATTCTTCTTAATATAGTTGGAAACCACTAATAATGGATTGAAACTATAATTAGCAGATATTTTAGCAAAACGTTCAGGATTGAAATAATCGTAAGACTCAAACAAGGCAGGAACGATGTTCTTTGCAGTAACAATCATAAAATCCATTTTCTTATCTTTCAGATTCCAACGCATTACATCCGAGGTAATGTCTAATTTATGGTAACTATCTGAATAAGATGATTCTCTGAAACCACCTTCGTCTACCTTATTAAGGCGTAAGTATTGTGATTGACGATTGTAATTAAGTTTGACGGAGGGATGATAAAGAGAATCCTGAGAAGCAAAGTATCCAGTAAAGATTGCCGAAGGAGAAGTAATCAAAGAATCGCTGATGTCGAATCTTTTACTGATAACCTTAAAGGCTGTTTTACCATCTTTTTTGACTAAGATAGTAGCATATTTAGACTGCACAGAGGCGCTAGATATTTTAGTGCCTACAATCGTAAAACCACCCGTATAGGCAATGTCATTACTGTTTTTTAAGGTAACATCATTTTGTAATGACATAAACCTTGGATAAATAGCGGAGGAGTTCTTAGTTCTCTTTCTACTCTGAAACTCAAAAATCCCTTTGATAGGAGTCGTGAATTTTTCAGGATAGTTTAATGTTGCCAAATCAGCATTAAGCTTAGGGTTTCTAATAGCCATGCTATAATTATCTAAGTTGACAAATATCTCTGGCACACCAACAGTCTCCCAAGAGAACTTGCCACCACTGCCTATCAAAATGCCTTCTTTTACATCTAAAAATGCTTTGGTATTGACTAAAATAGCTGAATCGTTCGCAGTAACTATTGCCAGATTAATGGCATTGAATTCAATACTAGGCCCAGGATTTAAGAATTGAGCGACTGGTTCGTCTAACGGAGGGGTTGCTGCACTACCGTTATTAGCTGAGGCTGGTGTATCCCAATCATCAAAAGCCGCCTTCTTAGCCGCATCAGAAGAAGTACTCGTAGGCGAAGTAGTTGCTTTCTCAGTTTTAAAAACCTCTGTCTTCTGGTCGTTATATTTAAAACTTACCGTACCGTTATAAGCATACAAACGGTTGAAATTGGTAAAATAAAGGCTGTTGTTCTTGAAAAATAGTCGACAGACATCAATGTATTTTGTAGTAGTTTTTACATCTCCTGTTTCTACAGATTTTTGTAGGGTATTTAAATAATTATCAAAACTGGCTTGTGTGAGTATCCCACTTGAAAGACCGAGATTGGTAGCATCAAAAAATGGAATAAACTGAGGCGATTTGTAGCCTTTTTTTAACATAAAACTGGCAGTTTTTGCCAAAGCTGCTTTTTGCGTTTCTGATAACGTACCAGAATTCCAGTTTTTCTCCAGATTTTGTATAATATATGCTGCCTGAGGATTTCCAGAAGCCATTAAAACATTTTTGGCGTCTGCTAAAAATTCTTCTGGCTTTTCAGAGAGCTTTAAGGCTTGTGTATGAGCCGTTAAGCAACATAAAATAAGTCCAAAAATTAAATAAAAGCGTTTTATTGTCATCATTGTAGGAGTTAGCTTCAAAGAAATAAACGAAATCACTACGTATAGTATTTCATTACTAAACGAAGTATTCTTATTAAGGTTTCAGAAAGAAAAGAATGCACAAATATCAACATTTCAGATGAAATAGGAGGAAGGGTATACAAGGAAAATAAATAAGGAGATTAAAATATGTAATGGAAAAATAGCAATAAAAGAAGAAAAGGTAAATGCGCTATCTTAATCTGTTATTGTAATTTATTCTCCTTGTAAATTTACACCACATTTTAAGACTGCTTTATCAAGTGTAATGGCTGTATCAGTGGTCGTCTAAGAAGGAAAAGTACAGTTTTTGTCAATTGATAAAACGGATGGAAATGTTATGCTAACAAGCAGGAAAAAGGCTTTTTGATACTGGAACTGGCTTGAGGGAGGGGTACGTATATGTATATGGGTACCTATCTTTGATGGTGATAATTACGAGCATACACCGAGATAAATAAGCTGCCTGCTTTTATAAAGAAAACCGCGATTATCCTTCGCCAAACATCAATCTGGGTCATATATAAATTTCCTGTATTTATGGGGAAATAGTACACCCGATTTTAGGAAAAGACATATAATGGTTACAAAATTATTTAACGAGTTTATGGATGTCCCATTTACCACAGAATTAACACCATATATATTGATGTGTGTTAAAGGGATAAAATGTTTAAAAGAAAAGACTCAACATGTTATCAAAAAATGAAAAAGCTTTGTTAACTTCAATAATAACTCTAATTGTTAATAACATACCAAAATCACAGAATATGATATGTCACATCAATATTAGCCTAAAAGGACAGTCGGGAGTATCGGGTACCGAGTATAAGTCGTGATGCCACCAAAATTACCACAGACCTTGTTTTATCGATTAATTGAATACAGAATTTTGACGAATTATTACTCATTAAAATAGTATTATTTATTAAACCCTTATGCTAAGATAATTTTAAAAGCTTTAGATAATAGGTTAGTTATATTCTTCCTTTGTCATTAAAATTGGGTCTTTCTACCTCTGATATCATTACCTATGATAAAAACTATTCCATACCGCCACATGGATGCGTATTTCTTGTTGAAAACGCATATAAATAAAGCTATTCTTATCATTGCGTCATTATTGTTATTGACGAGTTCTGTCGTTGCACAAAAGGCTACTTTCGAATTTTTTAGCACTGATAACGGACTTGCTGGAAACCACACTTCTTCAGTAACACAAGATGACCAAGGTTTTATTTGGTTTATAAATGATGGGAAAATCCACCGCTATGATGGATATAATTTTTTAATCTATCCAACTCCTGATGTATTAACAGCCAAACAGGAGTATATATCAGGGTTGACTTTGTACAAAGATTCTTTATTATTTGTGTGGAGTGAACACCATCATTTTTTATTTAATCCCAAAAATGAGCATTGGCAACCTATCAATCTAAAAGTGAAGAATACCCCAGGAGGTAGGCTTAGATTTTGGCCAATTGATGGGCAAAATACTAGGCTAATGACCAAAGTAAATGTGGGCTCTGAGCGAGCTTGGCCGTGCAAAATGGACAAATCGGATGCTATTGGGGGCACACAATATCCTGACTTGTTAAGTGACTATTATTGGCGTAATGTTAACGATTATGATTATTCTTTAGCATATGTAGACACAGTGTATCAAGTAAATAAAGCTGGTAAAATCACTACAGTAACGCCATTAGATAATATATGTAAGTATTGTGGTGATATGTGGTTTCAACCTTATATGAAGGTGTCGGTAGCTCTTTTATCAAATACGCTTTTTTATCAGTTGGATAAAAGTAAAAATAAATTTTTACCACACCCTGTCAATCGACTACTGAAGCCTAACAAAATTAATATAAGGAGATTTATTACAGAAAAAAATGGTAGTATATGGGCATGCGGTTACGACAGAAGTCTTATTTATTACGATGCTCGTGCGGATAAACTATACAATTTTCATGAAGAACTAAAACGATTGTTGCCGAATAATAACGACTTTTTAGGATTGTTTCAAGATAATACGGGAATAGTATGGGTAGAAACCAGACTGGGCTTGCTAAAAGTAAGACCGTGGCCAAATCCTTTTGATACTTATTTCAGTGGTATGAATAATATTAATGCTAATTATAGTTTTCGTGGATTGACAGAAGATGCACAAGGCATGATGTACGGCGTATATTATACTGGAATCGCCAAATTTGACCCTATAAAAAAACAAACACTACGAACATATTCATTCCCTGGTACTGTAAAGTTGTATGATTTATATACCGATGGAGATATCATCTGGCTTAATGGCTTTCAAGCATTAGAACCGAATTCTGGCAAAATAATAGAAGTTCCGAGCCCATTTAAGGAAAAAACATTTCAGGATAACGGTTTTTTTACTAAAGATAAATACGGAACGCTTTGGTGGGTAACGCATTACACATTATATCGTTTGAATAAAGCGAATAATCAAATAAAGTGGGAGAAAGAATTTGACTTACCCGACAAGTTATTAAATGCAACTGAAGCTTTGCAGGCAGGTATGAAAAGCGGGAAAATATGGCTGAGTTTTAAAGGTAGATTATTGCAGTATGACCCCAAAACGAAAGTACAACTATGGTATGATCCTAAGACTTGGAGATTGCCTATATCTCGAATATTGGCAATTGAGGAGGACAGTAAAGGGAATCTTTGGTTAGGTACAGATGCTGGCTTAGTATGGGTAAATCCGTTTAATGGCTCTCACCGTCAATATACTATTTCTGAGGGTTTACCCAATAATTTTATCAGTGGGATGTTGATGGAAGGAGATTCGTGCTTGTGGCTAAGTACTAACCATGGGCTATCTCGTTTTCATTTACCCACCAAAGTTTTCAATAATTTTCTAGAGGAGGATGGACTAACTTTTAACGAATTTAATCGTAAGTCATTTTTCAAAGCTAAAAATGGTCGGATGTTTTTCGGTGGAATGCGCGGGGTGAATGCCTTTTTCCCAAAAGATTTGATGCAATCTTATATCACCAGAGTAGATAGAAACCATAAGGCAAAGCTTGTACTTACTGCTTTAGAATATACAGATGAAAAACGGGATACAGTACTGAGGAGAACTTCATTCGCTAGTCAGCCAGAAATACATTTCAATGATTGGGATTGGTCTTATACCTTTGAATATACACTTACTGACTATGACAACCCCAAAGAAGTATTTTATAGTTATAAGATTGATGGTTATAAAGACAGTTGGTCATCTCCTTCCAAATTCAATTTTACCCATTTTAATAGCTTGCCTAGCGGAGAATATACTTTAAGGGTGAAAGCAAGAGACAGCAGAGGACGGTGGCGCTCAAACGAAATGGCGGTAAAAATAATAGTCTATCCACCTTGGTGGGCATCTTGGTGGGCATATACTATCTATATTATCCTGTTTTCGGCTTTTTGCTTAGTGATGTATAATATTTTGAAAAAGAGATTGATTCTTCAAAATGAGCTGAAGATGAAACAACAGGAAGCCCAACGGCTGAAAGAACTTGATTTGTTCAAAAACCGTCTTTATACCAATCTCACCCATGAATTCAGAACACCACTGACTGTAATTCTGGGTATGGTAGATCAAATTCGAAATCAACCCGAGAAATATCTTGAAGAAGGGGCGCGACTTATCCAAACCAATGGTGAAAACCTGCTTAGACTCATCAACCAGTTGCTCGATTTATCTAAGCTTTCTGACAACTCATTTCAGTTATATTTCCAACAGGCAGATATCGTTTCTTATTTGCGCTATCTCACCGACTCTTTCCAAGCCTATGCCAACAGCCAAAATTTATCGTTGCGATTTTTCAGTACTTTGAACATATTGATAATGGATTATGACGAAGAGCAGATAAAACAAATATTGACGAATCTTATTTCTAACGCAATTAAATTTACACCGTCAGGAGGAGAAATTACGATTAGATTAAAGCAAGAAGATAATAGGTTGAGTATCGAAGTACAAGATACAGGTATAGGAATCGCTAAAAAAGAACTGGCATATATATTCGAGCGTTTCTATCAAATAGATAATTCACATACGAGGCAACGAGAGGGAACTGGCATCGGTTTGGCACATGCCCATGAGATGATTAAGCTGATGAATGGGGAAGTCTTTGTAGAGAGCGAACTGGGAAAAGGGTCTACGTTTATCGTTAAATTACCCATCACCAACAAAGCACCTATTGTAGTGAGCCCTCCGAAATTAGAAAAACATATTTCTTCTGTGAATTTTATTAACCGTGAAAGTATTACCTCTATATCCTCGTCGGTAATTGATAATTCCTTGCCCCATCTTCTTATTATCGAAGACAATGCCGATTTGGTTACTTTTCTTAAAACTTGTCTGTACGGATTATACCAATTGGATGTAGCGTATAATGGTATAGTTGGCATTGAAAAAGCCATAGAACATACTCCAGACATTATCATCAGTGATGTGATGATGCCCGGAAAAGACGGTTATCAGGTATGTGAAACCTTAAAAAGTGATCAACGTACAAGCCACATTCCAATAATTCTACTAACCGCTAAAATGGATACTGATTCTAAAATAACTGGACTAAAGCATGGTGCAGATGTTTATATGGCCAAGCCTTTTAATAAGGAGGAGTTGGTCGTACAACTGGAAATGTTAGTGCAAAAACAAAAGCGTTTACAGGCATATTTCTCTCAAAATAACCCTATAGCCAAAGTCATTAATACTGATATTGTTACAGAAGACTTACCAGAGGAAATTTATGAACTGGAACATACTTTTGTTAAAAAGGTGACATCAATTGTACAAGAAAATTTTTCAAATGAGAATTTTGCACTATCTCAACTCTGCCAAGAAATAGGTATGAGTCGCTCACAACTGTTTCGAAAAATGAAGACTTTGATGGGCGTTTCTCCTTCTGACTTTATACGTTCTTACCGACTAGCCCAAGCCAAAATTATGCTAGAGACTAGTAGTTTCAATATCTCAGAAGTAGCTTGGAAAACTGGATATAAAAATGCTGGACATTTTTCTACTTCGTTTCAGGAAGAGTTTGGGTTTTCTCCAAGTGCAATGAATAAGTGATTGATTATTAGTGGATAAAAAAAAGGTATAGCATTGTTGTATACAATAATGCTATACCTTTTTTTATCTGATGCAACCAATAGAAACATATTTGCAACCAATCGAAAATCCTATGGGTAACTTATTTCATACTTTTGTAAGTACTAGGGACATAATTAAGTAACGATTACCTAACCAATAATTGAATGAAGAAATTATTTTGAGATTCTGCTTAAGTATTTCAAAACGTAGATAATTATTTATAAGCAGAGCATCAATAATAGTTCAAAACCCCTACCTGATAAAGTAGAATCTTATATAGTTTAGTTGTTATACCATTATTCAAAATCAATCTAATAATAACTCTATAATTAATATGTTTACTCCATATTCAATCGCCATAGTAGATGATAATTCTCTCGTCCGAACATTAGTGAGTGCGGAACTAAAAAAACACAAATGTAATATTTCTTTCCAAGCCGAGAATGGGGAAGAATGTATTAGTAAAATCAAGCAAAGTAATTATTTGCCTGATATGATAATTCTTGATATTGAAATGCCAAAAATGGATGGCTTCACCACGGCTCATATCGTAAGAAGGAACTGGCCTTCGATAAAAATAATTGCGATGTCTACTTTGGAGGATGAAACCTCCATCAATCGAATATTAGAAGCAGGGGCAGATTGCTTTTTATCCAAAGCAAGTAATATAAAAACTGACTTAGTCGGTCTGATTCAATATATGCTCACTTTAAATAGTTATGGTGATAGTAATAAAAATTTGAAACCATTAGTCCATCATGGTTTTAATAAGCTAAGTTTTCCGATGTTTAAACAACATTGTATTTAAAATCAGTTTCTGTCATACACTACCTCTCAAGTTTATTGCATGCATTTAAGTAATCCACAGAATATCCTCAACTCATCAATATTATATCTGCTTACAGGCATAAGTGTGATAATGTCGGGCACCATCGGGCTACTAGAATGGATACTGGGCATTAGTATCGTTGAAATACTAATGCCACAGTATATCACATCAGCGTTCGGAACCGTACTGTTTACTGTTTTATTTGTTTTGCTAGGAGTGTTAGTGATTCGGAAAACGTTACAGGAAAGTGAGCAAAAAAAAGTAGTAGCAGAGCAAACAACCCTAGAATTGAATAAACGGATTGAAGAAATGGTGTTACACCAATCACCAGATATTCAATATTCCCATGAGTTGTTTGTTAAATTGTTTGAATCTAATCCAACAGGTATTGTTATCAGCAAATTTGAGAATGGCGAATATATAAATGTTAATCAGGCCGTATTGGATATGTTTAAATATACGCACGAAGAAATGATAGGGCATACAGCCACGGAATTGTCAATACTAGATATTCCGACGAGGCAAAAACTGATTAACTTATTAAATCAACAAGGACGTATCCTCAATACCGACATAACGCTAAGAAATAAAGATGGAATGCCCAGACATTGTATTTTCTCAATGGAAAAATTAATAATGGGTAATGAACAATACCTGATGTCGTTCATTTATGATATTACAGACAGGAAAATCATTGAAAATAATTTAGTAGAGACACACCAAAAACTGGAAATATTAACTAAAAAGTTAACAAAACAAAATCAGCAATTGCGTGCTTTTGCACATATTACCTCACACAACCTACGAGCCCCAGTTAGTAATTTGAATCTATTGTTGCAATTCTATAAAGAAAGCACTACTGTAGAAGACAAAGATGAGCTAGTAGGAAATTTAGATATTGTAGTCGATAATCTCACGGATACGCTTGATGAATTATTAAAAACAATTAGTGTGCAAGAAGACACCACAAAAGAACGAATGGAATTAAGTTTCGAAGATGTCTTTGCTTCTGTAGAAGGTATGTTAAAAGAGCAATTAGCGGAAAGCAAAGCCATTGTCAGTACCGATTTTTATAAGGCGCCTATTATTAGCTATCCTAGAGTTTATCTGGAAAGCATTTTGTTTAATCTATTATCTAATGCTCTTAAATACAGCTCGCCTGACCGTGTACCTGAGATACGATTGAAAACAGAAAATAATCATGGAGAAATAATCTTAAAAGTAGAGGATAATGGGCTTGGAATAGACTTAGCTAAACACAGAAGAAACATTTTTGGGATGCACAAGACCTTCCATCGCCACAAGCAGGCCAGAGGTATGGGGTTGTTTATGACTAAAACACAAGTAGAAGCTATGGGAGGAGAAATCACCATAGAAAGTGTAGTTAATAAAGGTTCTATTTTCACCATAATTTTTAATAGTACAGCGCAATGAAAAAGTTATTAAGCCTATGTTTTATTGACGATGACCCTATCTATCAATATATGATTAAGCGGATGATTAATAAAGATTATCAGGTAAATAAAATGTGGAATTTTCTTAATGGCGAAGAAGCAATCAATTATTTTGCTAGCCATTATATGGAGATGGAGAATATTCCAGATATTATTTTTTTAGATATCAACATGCCTCTCGTAGATGGATGGCTGTTTTTAGAAGAATTTAGCACTATCAAACCACAGATTAATAAACCTGTTACCATTTACATAGTTACATCTTCTACAGATCCCGAAGACATTCAACAGGCTAATAATATTAAAGAAGTTGCTGGTTATCTGGTCAAACCTTTTGATTCAGCCAAACTAAAAGAGATACTTGATAACCATGGAGAATCTTAACAGAGATTCTATATCAAATAAAAAAGGGTTCTTACATATTACTGTAAAAACCCTTTTTAAAATGTACCGGGGACGGGAATCGAACCCGTACGAACTTGCGTTCACAGGATTTTAAGTCCTGCGTGTCTACCAGTTCCACCACCCTGGCATGAAATTAAAGTAATTACTCTAACTTCTTAAACTTAAAAAGCACCTTACGGTGCTTCGATAAGCTGAGCGAAAGACGAGGTTCGAACTCGCGACCTCAACCTTGGCAAGGTTGCGCTCTACCAGCTGAGCTACTTTCGCTTATAATTCCGTTGAATTGTGGTGCAAAATTATGCCTTATAAATCACCTGTGCAAGCTTTTTATGAAAAAAAATAACAAAAAATTTTCAAAAAGTTTATAAATCGCTGATTATGTTTGGATTAAGTCCTAAACTTTTTTTTAGGTTTTTATGCATCTGAGTGCATTATAGGGCATAAAACTAAGAAGTGAATTATTATTAGGGTAATTTATCCTACTTCAATTGTTATAAACTGTTCAACATAACTTTTTCTGTCCTCTTATTTTATCAACTATTATAAACAAAAAGAGTAATTACCATTTCTGACAATTACTCTTTTAAAAACAAAACCTGACCAATCAATTATATTTATTCGATAACTACTCTTTTTGCAGTGCCGTCTTCACCTTGTGTTACGGTTACAAAGAGTGTTCCTTTCGTGTTTTTCTTTAATTCTACTTGTCCCATGAAGTCTCCTTGGAAATCCTTAAATTTCTGCGTACCTACTTCTTTACCATTTACATCTGTCACGATTACGTTGACATCACCTTTTTCAGGTGTGTAAAATTTAAGATTCAGCTTGTTGTCAAAAGGCTTGTTAGGATATATTTTTAATGCTTTTACTGTTTTTGATTCATTGAATGGTTCAAAATCTTTAAAGTCATTATCAATTTTAAAATTGAATTCCTTCATGGCAGGTTTTAATGAACCTATCAGCTTGTCATGGTCTAAATTCTTGAAATCGAAATTAAATGCATGTACATCATTATCATTGAAGTTTTTATCAAGGCGTTTTCCATCTTTATAGATTTCGATGCGTTTAGAACTTCTTGGCATCTGTATAGCCCTATCACTATTTCTATCTACTTTAATTCTAATCTGTTTTCTGGTATGATTGCCCGATGCCGAAAATAATGAATCTGTAATGTTATTGATTAAGTTCTCTTTTTCTTCTGCATTCAAACCTTCAGCATTATAAGTACGGTCGAATACTTGTTTTTGTCCGTTTTCTGTAGTTTCTACATGGATTTTGATTTTCCCATCTTTTTCTTCAATATTTTGCGAAGTACTTTTTTGAGCCATTGCTGTTATACTTACAGCAAATAAGATGGCTGTCCCGAAAATTTTGATGTTCTTTTGCATAGTGAATGTTGGGTTTTGATTAAAAAAACATTTAAAATTTATATAAAACAAACTTAATCAACCTATTCTATATCAAACCTTTAAACTTTGTTAAAAGATGTTAAACGAAATAAATTGCATAAGATTTAGTTTAATTTTGTTGCTCTGAAACAGACACACTAAAAATGAAAATGTTGCAAAGTCAATTTTCGAGTATATTTTTTTTGCATGAAAATTATTTGAAACTAATTTAGGTGTAGTAAAAAGAGTATGATTAATGCTAATTATTAAGAATGACTAAGCGAAAAATACAATATATTATTGCTTTGATGGCTTTTGCACTGTTAGGTTTAATCGCCTTTCAAATGTATTGGTTGGGTTTTACGGTTCGCTCCAAAAATGATCAGTTTGGAAGTGATGTTAGAGACGCCATGCAACAAGTGGTGCGGAAGCTTGGCAAACAAGAATTCTATTACTTTGTCCAAAGGAAAGTAGAGGCAGAAGAAAAACAAAAGCAACTGTTGGCGATAGCAAAGCCTGTAGAAGAAAAGGTACAGGAAGCACCTAAACAGAAAGTGCCTGCACAAACCACTCCTAACCAATCAACAATTGGGTTGGATAAAGTAGCACGTACACCTTTCCCTTCAGATATTCTGGTATCAAAGGGGACGGAGATTTTGCCAAATGGAGAGATTAGAGAATATCAGGAATTTTCAATGAATATTGATATTCAAGATTTTCAGAATCGATTGAATGAACATAAGCAATTAGACGAGATTTTTTCGGAGGCACTTCAGCAACATCAGAATAGTTTACAGAAACAAGATTCTATGCGAAAGGCTGATTTGCTAGCAGCAAAAAGGAAAAAACTTGTAAAAAAACATGTTGACAAAATTATTGAGCCATTAAAAACCGAAGATAAAGTAATGAACAAAGCCGAAATGGCTAAGGAGGTTTTTAATGATTTTCTGTTCAAAAAAAGGAGTATTTATGACAGAATCAATTATATGGTGTTGGATTCTCTGTTGAAATATGAAATCAAAATGAAGGGGATAGAAATTCCGTTTGAATATGGTATCAGCAGTCAGGAAGAACCAAACTATTTGCATTATGCTTCTTCGATGAAATACAAAATGACGGGCTTGAAAAACGATAAGGATACGTATACTGTTAATTTGTTCCCGAACGATTATGCCAATTCTGAAAATTATTTAAGAGTATATTTCCCTAATCAAGACCGTTATATTATCCGCAATATCTGGGTGATGTATGCCACTTCTTTGTTATTGATTTTGGTAGTATTAAGTTGTTTTTATGTTGCTGTTAGCACGATTGTCAAACAAAAGCAATTAGCAGACATTAAAAATGATTTTATCAATAACATGACTCACGAGTTTAAAACGCCAATTTCTACCATTTCATTGGCTACTCAGATGCTCCAAGACGAAGCTGTAGCGGCTAGTCCATCGATGTTTAAGCGATATTTAGGGATTATTCGCGACGAAAACAAAAGGCTAGGCTCACAAGTTGAGAAAGTATTGCAAACTGCACAAATGGAAAGAGGGGACGTACAATTGAAGCTAAAGACGGTGGATGTGCACGAAATTATTGAGAAAGTATTAGAAAACATTAGCCCACAAATTGAGCTTAGAGAGGGTACAATTGATTTAGATTTACAGGCTGAAAAGACAGAAATTGAAGCGGATGAAGTACATTTGACTAATATTATCTTTAATCTTTTGGATAATGCCAATAAGTATTCGCCTGAAAAGCCTGAAATTACCATCGTTACTCAAAATACTGAAAAGGGAATATCAATTATCATCAAAGACAAAGGTATTGGAATGAGTAAGGAGTCGATAAAGAATATTTTTGAAAAATTCTATCGCGTTCCTACTGGTAATTTGCATGATGTAAAAGGTTTTGGCTTAGGGTTGAGCTATGTGAAAAAGATGGTAGAGGAACATCATGGACGTATAAATGTAGTGAGTAGATTTGGTGAAGGAAGTGAATTTGAAGTGATTTTGCCAATAAGAGTGTTGTAATAAAGTATTATGTACTGATGATAGTATTGTTTTTATTTTGATAGCTCACCGCAAGGAAATTTATAAGTATTTTCCTTGAAAACATGTAGATAATCTCCATTATTGAAAGATGTATTGCTATGAATAGCGATATCGAAACACCAACAAATTAAAGATTAAAATCAATTTAACTGAAATGACAAAGATTCTCCTCGCCGAAGACGACCCCAATTTAGGTACATTGCTACAAGAATATTTAACGATAAAAGGCTATGAAACCATTTTGGCTAAAGATGGTGACGAAGCCCTGACAAAGTTTGTACAGCAAGATTATGACCTTTGTATTTTTGATGTAATGATGCCTAAAAAAGACGGTTTTACGTTGGCTAAAGAAGTTAGAATGTCTGATAAAGATACGCCTATCATTTTCTTGACGGCCAAAGCGATGAAGGAAGATACTTTGCAAGGCTTTAAGCTAGGAGCAGATGATTATATGACCAAACCTTTTTCGATGGAAGAATTGCTGGCGCGTTTGCAAGCAGTTTTACGAAGAAGTCAGAAGTTAGAGTTACAAAATGAAAAGGTATCGCATTTTACAATCAGGGGTTTTGCTTTTGATACTGAAAAGCAAGTCTTAGAAAGAAATGGTGAATCTCAGAAATTAACGGCAAAAGAATCTGCTTTGCTGAAATTGTTATGTGAAAACATGGGAAAACCCGTTAGTAGAAGTTTTGCCTTGAAAATGGTTTGGGGAGATGACACCTACTTCAATGCCCGAAGCATGGATGTATATATTACCAAATTAAGAAAATTCTTGAAGGAAGAACCTGAAATTCAGATTTTGAATCTTCACGGAGAAGGCTTTAAATTAATGGTATAAAATTAATAAGTTGTTAGGCTTAAAGTACTGTATATCAATTTTAAGCCAATATGGTAGACAACTCACAACTCATCACTCAAAACTAAATGGATATAGTTCTCTTGATTGGTTCAATAATATGCCTTTTAGTAGGTTTGGCGGGTGCAGTTTTACCTCTACCAGGACCACCACTCAGCTTGATAGGCTTATTTATGTTGCATTATTCCAAATATGTAGATTTTGATAAGAAAACACTGACTTTCTTTACGTTGGTTACCATCGGCATCAGTATTTTCGATTACTATGCACCTATTTGGGGAACAAAAAAGTTTGGTGGAACAAAGTATGGTGCTTGGGGTTCAACGATTGGCTTACTGGTAGGCTTGTTTGTTATTCCAGGCTTTGGATTATTTATTGGAGCTTTCCTCGGGGCATTTTTAGGTGAGGTTCTTGGCAAAGCAGCTCCTGAAAAAGCCCTAAAAGCGGCTCTTGGCTCATTTTTAGGGCTTATTGCTGGTATGGTAGGAAAAGTAATTCTTTGTTTGGCAATGTTGATTTTGGCCATTATGGCTATTGCCGAATATTTTATGATTATGCTGTAACTTCCTCTTTTACTACTGGCGGTTTTTTTCCTGCCAATTGTCCACACGCAGCATCAATATCTTTTCCTCTTGAGCGACGCACGTTTACTACCATGTTTTTACTTTCTAAAAACTGAGCAAATTTGGATAGTGTCTGTGGGTCGGTATTGGTATAATTAGCCTCTGCAATGGGATTATATTCAATAATATTGATTTTACAAGGAAACTGTCTGGCAAACTCCCAAAGCTCTTTAGCATCTTGTAAACTATCATTAAAGCGATAGAAAAGAATGTATTCTAGCGTAATTCTACTACCTGTTTTCTTGTAAAAATGCAATAAAGAATCCTTCAACGCTTCTAGTGTATTTGATTCGTTGATGGGCATAATCTCGTTACGCTTTACATCGTTGGCAGCATGAAGTGAAAGCGCTAAATTGAATTTTACTTCATCATCGCCCAATTTAGTAATCATCTTTGCAATCCCAGCCGTTGAAACCGTAATGCGTTTTGGGGACATTCCTAGACCTTCTGGCGAAGTAATATAATTGATTGATGATAATACGTTAGCATAATTCAACAAAGGCTCGCCCATACCCATGTACACAATATTGGTAAGAGGAGTTTGATAATGAGATTCTGCTTGGTCACGAATCAATACTACTTGGTCATAAATTTCCGCAGGGTCAAGGTTACGTTTCCTGTCCATGTAACCCGTAGCACAGAATTTACAGGTCAACGAACAGCCAACTTGTGAGGAAACACAGGCCGTCATCCTATCGTCAGCAGGAATCAATACCCCTTCTACTAAATTATGGTCGAATAATTCAAAAGACGATTTGATAGTTCTATCTGAACTTACTTGTTTTTCGGATACTTTAACCGCTCTGATTTCAAAGTTATTTTCTAACAGTTCACGCGTTTTCTTAGAAAGGTTAGTCATTTCTTCGAAAGTCAGCACTGATTTTTTCCAAAGCCACTCATAAATTTGTTTAGCCCTGAATGCTTGTTCGCCATGCTCAGTCAAGAAATCTTTGATTTGAGCTAACGATAGTTTACGTATATCTTTTTTGGTGATTTTTACTGTTTCCATGTATTTGGTAATCTTAGCTTTCAAATGTCAAGTAAGATTATTTTATATCGACAAAAAAAGAGCAAAGATTGGCGTCTTTACTCTTTAGGTTATTTTGCAAAGTTAAGGATAAAATTAAATCAAACCAAGATGTTGGTATGATATTGATAATCAAATGCTTATAAAGTTGAATATTGTGGCTTTAAAACTATTGCTCACATTAGTTGAAGTCATGCTAGCAATTTTATCAATAAAGAGAAATATTGGCTCTAAAGACTTAAATTAGATATTTAAAACCTTAATCTTATGTCTAAAAAACAATATATTGGAGCAAGAGCTTCAGTATGGATGTACCGAATTATATTTTTTGTGTTTGTTTTACTTTTTATGATTGAATCAGTATTCTTTTTTATATCTGATTTAAGTGTTTATATATACC